>NZ_JBHXKE010000008.1:0-59915 GCF_042722765.1 Kitasatospora sp. NPDC058406 | reverse complement strand
ACACCCGCCCCGCGGTCCGGGGGTCCCGGGCCGCGCGCTGGGCCCCCCCCCACCCCCCCCCGGCCCACCGCGGGCGCCGGGCCGCCTTCACCCGGCGCCGACGGCACCGGCGGTCACCGACGGTCAGTCGTCCTCGGCCAGGATCAGGTACAGCTTCTTCCGGGCCTCGGTGAGCACGGCCAGGCCCTTGACCCGCTGCGCCTCCGTCCCGGTCGCCATGACCTGCCGGACGGCGTGTTCCACCGCGCCGAGCGCCTGGCCGACCTCCTGGACCGCGGCCCAGTCGACGTCCTGACCGGCCTCCGCCCACGGCTCGTCCGGCCCGGCGTCGGCCTCGGCCCGGCCCGCCTCGGTGAGCGAGACCAGCCGCTTGCCGCCGAGCTCCTCCGCCGTGATCAGGCCCTCCTCCTCCAGCAGCTGGAGGGTCGGGTAGACCGAACCCGGGCTGGGCCGCCAGGCCCCGCCGGACCGCTCGGCGATCTCGGCGATCATCTCGTAGCCGTGCATCGGCCGCTCCTTGAGCAGCGCCAGCAGCGAGGCACGCACGTCCCCCCGCCGAGCCCGGCCGCGACGGCCGCGCGGGCCGAACCCGCCGGGCCCTCCGGGCCCGCCGAAGCCGCGGCCCCACGGCGGCCCGGGCGGCCGTCCGGGCCCGCCGACGAACGGCGGCGGCCCGAACGGGCCGAACGCCTCGCGGCCCTCGAAACACTCTCCGGGACCCCCGGCGAAGTCCGGCCCCCGACGGCGTCCGCCGTACGGGCCCTCTTCGCGGAATCGTCCTGGACGCATGGCACCCACCTCCCGTACCGGCCGCGGGAACGCGGCCGCACAGACGATCGTTCAAGACAGTCGAGTTACTGTCTCGATACTTCGACGATATATCGCCGACTGTCGTCCGTCAACGCTACCGACACGGTCGCCGATGTCCTGCGACAGGCGACCCGGACCGATCGCCGTCGACGTCGGACCGCCCCAGGTCAGGTCCCGGGCCGCGGCTCACCAGGGGCCGAGCCGAAGTGGGCCCAAAAGGAGCACGGGGAGGAGCGAGAGCTCGCGACGCGCTAGTTTGGGGCACCCCAGAGCAGAGGAGAGCCCCGTGGGCAAGGTGGTCATGTACAGCTCGGTGTCGGTGGACGGCTTCGTCGCGGACGAGAACGACCAGCCCGGACCACTGTTCGACTGGTTGTCCAACGGTGACGTCCCGTTGGACGAGAGCGGCGCGCTGAAGGTCTCGCGGGCGTCCTACGACCACACCCGGCCGTACTGGGACCAGATCGGAGTCACGATCGTCGGCCGCCGCGTCTTCGACATGACGGACGGCTGGGACGGGACGCCTCCGGGCGGGATCGACCACGTGGTCGTCGTGACGCACCGGCCGGCGCCCGAGGGCTGGGACCCCGGGGCGCCGTTCCACTTCGTCGACGGCGTCGAGGCCGCCGTGGCCAAGGCACAGGAACTCGCGGGAGACCGCACGGTCGAGGTCGCCGCCGGCGACGTCGGCGGCCAGGTGCTTGCCGCGGGCCTGGTCGACGAGGTGCGCATGGACGTCGTACCCGTCGTGTTCGGGTCCGGCAGGCGCTTCTTCGGGTCGGTCCACGCGCAGCACCTCCTGGAGGGCCCGGACGTGGTGGTTCAGGGCAACCGGGTGCTCCACCTGCGCTACCGGGTGCGCCGTCGACCGAGCTGAGCCGGTGCGCGAACCGGTCCGCTGCGAACGGTGACACCGGATCGGGCCTCCGGCTGCGTTCGCGCATCGCTGCGACCCGCGCCCCGGGCGGCCGGTCCGACACCCCGCCCGGCACTCCGCCCGACATCTCGGTCCGACATGCCCCCGGCGAGGCCGCGACCTGCGGCGGTGCCACTACGGTGACGGGCATGGCCGGAGAACGAGACCTCGCGACACTGCTGCGCGGAATGCGCCCACAACTCAACCCGGGGCGGTACGTGTACTGCACGCTGCCCGCCAGGGTGCCCGCCGGCATGCGGCCGGTGGTCACGGTCGCCGAACCCGAGGGGGTGACGGTGGTCGTGGCCCAGGAGGAGGCCGACGCGCTCGGCCTTCGCTACGAGTACGTGGCCGCCTGGATCACCCTGCAGATCCACTCCGCGCTGGAGGCCGTCGGCCTCACCGCCGCGGTGGCCGGGCGGCTCGCCGAGGAGGGGATCAGCTGCAACGTGGTGGCCGGCTTCCACCACGACCACCTCTTCGTCGCCGCCGACGACGCGGACCGCGCCGTCCGGGCCCTGGAGGAGTTCGCCGACCGGCCCGCCTGACCGGGTGCACCGGGTGGCCGCTCCCCGGGCGGGCTCCGAGACTGGAAGGACCGGGCGACCCGCCCGACCGGTCAGCCCCGCCCCTCTTGGACCCGCCCCGGAAGGAAGTGCGCCACCATGGCCACCTGTGTCACGTGCGGCAACGACTACTGGCTCGCCTTCGAGATCAAGACCGTCACCGGCGACGTCTACACCTTCGACAGCTTCGAGTGCGCGATGGAGAAGCTGGCCCCGCGCTGCGAGCAGTGCCAGGTCCGGATCGTCGGCCACGGCGTCGAGGTCGCCGGCATGTTCTTCTGCTGCGCCAACTGCGCCCGCGTCAACGGCGGCCTCGGCGAACAGATCCGCGACGCCGTCGGCACCCGCCCGTCCTCGTAGACCCGCCCCACCCGGGCCGGCCGGCACGTGAGCGCTCCGGCGGGGTTCCGAGGTAGCGAAAAAGGCCCCCGACCTGCCGTTTCGCAGGTCGGGGGGCCTTTCCCCAAGTCGGCGGCGGAAGAGTCGGCCTGTACGCCGGGTTCTGTCTCCCGGGCCGCTTGCGCGAGCCGGGGAGGCGGCCATCCATCTAGGGCTGCCGTTGCCGACAGCCTCGTGCGGTCTACCCGCGGACTCGGGCGAGCAGCCCTCGGTCATCCGCGCACGGCACCCGGAGGCGCCGATCTTGACCTTGCTCCAGGTGGGGTTTACCGAGCCGGCCGAGTCACCCCGGTCGCTGGTGGTCTCTTACACCACCGTTTCACCCTTACCCGTCGCCGAAGCGGCGGGCGGTCTGTTTTCTGTGGCACTGTCCCGCGGGTCACCCCGGGTGGGCGTTACCCACCACCCTGCTCTGTGGAGCCCGGACGTTCCTCGGCGGGTCCTGGGACCCGTCGCGGCCGCCCGGCCGGCTCTTCCGCCGTAGTGGTCATCGTAGCCGCTCGGGCGGCGCCTCCCGCACCGCGGCCCGGGCGACGGGCGGCTCGCCGCCGAGCCGGGCGGCCACCCCGGCCGCGGTCGCGGTGGCCCAGGCGGTGGTGGTGACCAGCCCGATCACCAGGATGGCGACACCGAGACCGGTCACGATCCACCAGCCCACGTGGCTGGCCGGGGCGAAGCCCGTGACGACCGGGCCGATCACCGCCGCGGTGACCGCCGTACCGATCACCGCGACACCGAGCGACTGGCCGACCTGCCGACTGGTCGAGGCGACGGCCGCCGCCACACCGGCCTGGGCGCGGGGCATGCCGGAGACCGCGGCGTTGGTGATCGGCGCGTTCACCATGCCGAAGCCGAAGCCGAACAGCGCGTACGCGGCCAGCAGGAGGGCGGGCGGGGAGTCGGCGGCCAGCCGGGTGAGCAGCAGGCCGCTGCCGGTGAGGCCGATCCCGGCCAGCACCAGCGGGCCGCGCGGGCCCCGGCTGCCGACGATCCGGCCCGAGAGCGGCGCGCACACCAGCATCATCCCGGCCATCGGCAGCGTCCACAGGCCCGCCTCGACCGGGCTGTAGCCGCGGACGTCCTGGAGGTAGAGGGTGTTGAGGAAGAGGAAGCCGCCGAGCGCGGCGAAGGCGCAGACCGCCGTCAGGGTGGCGCCGGTGAACGGCGCACTGCGGAAGAACCGCGGGTCGACCAGCGGCTCGGCGACCCGGCGCTCCCACAGCGGGAAGGCCACCAGCGCGACCAGCGCCGTCGTGGCCAGGCCGAGGATCAGCGGGGACGTCCACCCGTGCTCCGGACCCTCGATGATCGCGGCGGTGCCGCAGCCGAGCAGCGCCACCATGAGCAGTTGTCCGACCGGGTCCAGCCGTCGGGCGCGGGGGGCGCGCGACTCGGGGACGTAGCGCGCGGTCAGCAGGAAGGCGACCAGGCCGACCGGGACGTTGATCAGGAAGATCGCCGGCCAGCCGGCGGCGTGCACGAGGAAGCCGCCGAGCAGCGGTCCGAGCGCCATGGAGATGCCGACCACGCCGCCCCAGACACCGATCGCCCGGGCCCGTTCGCGCGGCTCGGTGAAGGTGTTGGTGATGATCGACATCGCCACGGGGTTCAGCATCGAGCCACCGACCGCCTGCACCGCGCGGAACAGGACCAGCCACTCCAGGCTCGGCGCCAGGCTGCAGAGCAGCGAGCCGAGCACGAAGAGCAGCAGACCCGTCTGGAACACCCGGCGGCGGCCGAACCGGTCGGCCACCGACCCGAACAGCATCAGCAGCGAGGCCAGCACCAGGGTGTAGGCGTCGATGATCCACTGCAGGCCGGAGGCGGGGGCGTCCAGGTCCTTCTGGATCTCCGGGAGGGCGATGTTCACGACGGTGTTGTCGAGCCCGACGATGAACAGGCTCAGGCAGCAGATCGCCAGGATCAGCAGGCGGCGGCGCCGGCCGGGATCGGCGGACGGGCCCGGGTGCGGGGCGGCGGGCGGTGGACTGGGGGAGGTCGCTTCGGCCACGGGTCGATCCTCCCACCGGCCGGGCCGTCAGACGGCGGTGAAGCGGACCGTACGGGTGGCGGGGTCGGCGACGACCAGCCGGACCCGCACCAGCTCGCCGAGCGGCAGACCCCCGCCGCCTGACGCGCCGTCGGGGCTCTCGCAGCGGGCCCGGACGGCGGGATCCCGCAGCTGGACGGTGCCGCGACCGGGCCGCTTGCCGTCGACGTCGACCACGACCGCGGCGAAGTCCTCGCCCTCCCGGCCGGCCAGCAGCTCCGCCTCCACCAGGTCGATGCAGGCCCGCTCGACCTCACCCGAACGGCGGTCCCCCGCCGCCATCAGCGCCGGGATCCCGGGCAGCGACTCGCGCGCCCAGGCCGGCACCTCCTCCCCCGCCGCCACCGCCGCGCACACCTCCTGGGCGAACCGGTCCCCCAGCCGGCGCAGCGGCGCGGTGCAGTGCGCGTACGGCGCGGCGAGCGCGGCGTGCACCGGGTCGGCGGGCGCGGGCACGCCGCCGCTCACGTCGAAGGCGGCGTAGCCGGCCCCGCGCAGCAGGCCGGTGCACTCGTCGAGGAACGCGGCGTGCAGCGGGCGCTGCGGATCGAGGGAGCGGATCAGCTCCGGGTACGGCAGGCCGTCCGGCCAGTCCACGTCCAGCGCGCGGGCGGTGCGGCGCAGCCGCTCGTACGCGGCGGGCGGGGCGGCGGGCAGGGTGCGCAGCAGGCCGACGCCCGCGTCGAGCATCAGCTCGGCCGCGGCCATGCCGGTGAGCAGCGAGATCTGGGCGTTCCAGCCGTCGGCGGGGGTGGGCGCGCGGTAGCCGAGCGCATAGCCGCGCGGGGTCTCCTCGATCTCCTGCTCGGGGACGGGGAGGCTGATCCCGCCGCGCTCGCGCTCCCGCTCCTCGCGGAGCCGGCCGACGGTGGCGAGCAGGCCGAGCTGCTCGTCGGCTCCGCCGGCGTCCACGGCGCGCTGGACGGTCGCGTAGTCGAGCCGGCGCCGGGAGCGGACCACCGCGCGCCGGAGGTCGGCGAGGACGACGGCGCCGTCCGCGTCCAGGTCGAGCTGCCAGAGCAGGGCCGGGCGGAGCTCTCCGGGCAGCAGGCTGGCCGCGTCCTCGGAGAGCCGGGTCGGATGCAGCGGGACGCGCCGGTCGGGGAAGTAGAGGGTCTCGACCCGGCGGCGGGCCTCCTCGTCGATCGCCCCGCCGGGGCGGACGAAGGCGGCGACGTCGGCGATGGCGTAGTGCACCCGGAAGCCGCCGCCGGGGCGGTGGGCGAGGTGCATCGCCTGGTCGAGGTCGCGGGAGCCGGGCGGGTCGACGGTGAACAGCGGCAGGTCCGTGGCGTCGTACTCGGGCAGGCGCGGGCATTCGGCGGCCTGTTCGGCCTCCGCCAGGACGGCCTCGGGCCACTCGGTGCGGATCTCCGGTCGGGCCCGCAACTCGGCCAGTTCGGCGTTGATCCGGGCGGAGTCGGCGGCCTTGACACGCAGTTTTCGGCGGGGCATGGAGGCAGCGTAGGGCCGGCCGGGTGGTTCCGGCCGGACGTCGCCCGCGGGCGGCGTGCCGACGTCCGGCCGGTCCTGCGACGGCCGCGAGGCGGGGGCTCAGCGGCCCAGCAGCGACCTGAAGTCCTTGGCAGCAGCGGCCACGTCGTCGTCGTGGCGGGGCCGGTGGGGTGCCGGGGTGGCGGTGTAAGGGGTCGTAGCGTGGGGGGAGCTGGTGATCGCAACGGAGGAGGGGGATCGGGCGATGCGTGGGTCGAAGGTCGTGGGGTCGGCGGTGGCCGGGGTACTGGCGGGGACCGGGGCGCTGCACGCGCTGTGGACGGTGACGCCGTGGCCGCTGCGGACGCCGGAGGAGTTCGCGGACACCGTGGTCGGCACCGGCGAGGGGGTGCCCCCGGCCGCGGCGTGCGCGGCGGTGGCGGGGCTGCTGGGTTCGGCCGCGTACTTGGTGGCCGCGGAGGCCGGGGTGGTGCCGGCGGTCGGGCCCGCGCGGCTGCGCCGGGTGGGGGTGCGGGCGGTGTCTGCGGTGATGCTGGCGCGCGGCGCGGGCGGGCTGCTGCTCTTCGGTGGTGGGCTGCTCGGGCGCTCGGAGCGGTTCCGGCGCCTGGACACCCGGTACTACTCGCCGCTCTGCCTGGCGCTCGGCGCCGGGGCCGCGGCGGTCGCGGCGACGGGTTACCGGGAGCGGGGGCCGGTTGCGTAGGGTGGCCGGGTCCGCCGCCACGAAGTGTTGAGGAGTACGCCGTGCTGGTCCTGTTGCCGCCCTCGGAGGGGAAGGCCGCGTCCGGGGACGGTGTGCCGTTGGCGCTCGACGGGCTGTCGCTGCCCGGGCTGACGGCGGCCCGGGCCCGGGTGCTGGAGACCCTGGTCGACCTCTGCCGGGGCGACGGCGACGCGGCCGCCGAGGTGCTCGGCCTGAGTCCCGGCCTGCGCGGCGAGGTGGCGAGGAACGCCGGCCTGCCGACGACGGGCGCGCTCCCGGCCGGGGAGGTGTACACCGGGGTGCTCTTCGACAACCTCGGACTGGCGACGCTCGACGAGGCCGCGTACGACCGGGCGGCGCGGACGCTGCTGGTCTTCTCCGGGCTCTGGGGCGCTGTGCGGATCGACGACCGGATCCCGCCCTACCGCTGCTCGATGGGCGTGAAACTCCCCGGCCTGGGGGCGCTCGGAGCGTACTGGCGGGGTGCGATGGCGCCCGTGCTGCCGGAGGTGGCCGACGGGCTGGTGCTGGACCTGCGCTCCGCCGCGTACGCGACCGCCTGGAAGCCCGCCGGCGAGGTGGTGTCCCGGACGGCGACCGTCCGGGTGCTCCAGGAACGGGACGGCCGGCGCACCGTGGTCAGCCACTTCAACAAGGCGACCAAGGGCCGGCTGGTCCGCGACCTGCTGGTCACGGACGCGGCGCCCAAGGCGCCCGGTGAGCTGGTGGACGCGCTGCTGGGGCTCGGCTACCGGGTGGAGGTCGCCGCCGAGGGCACCGCGCGCAAGCCGTGGCAGCTGGACGTGGTGGTCACCGAGGTGCACTGAGGTGCACCGAGTCCGCCGGCACGCGTACCGCACGTCGAAGGGCCGGTCGTTCCCGACCGGCCCTTCCGTGGTTCCCGGCGGTCCCCGGCGCGGGTGCGCGCGGTTCCGCGAGCCCGCACGGTCAGCGCAGGTGCCCGGTGTCGTTGAGCAGCCGCACCGAGGCGTTGCCGTCCGCGTAGTACTGGACGGCGCAGAGCGAGGCGGCGGACAACTCCATCCGGTAGAGCGCGTCCGGCGGTGCGCCGAGCGCCAGCCGGACCAGCGTCTTGATGGGGCTGACGTGCGAGACGACCAGCACGGTCTTCCCCGGGTAGCGGGCGAGGACCTTGTCCCGGGCCACCCCGACGCGGTGGGTGAGGGTGGTGAAGCTCTCGCCGCCGCCGGTCGGCCTGGCCTTGGCGGAGCCCAGCCAGGCGGTGAGGTCCTCCGGGTGGCGCTCCTGCACCTCGCCGAAGGTCAGTCCCTCCCAGGCCCCGAAGTCGACCTCGCGCAGCCCCTCCTCGTACCGGACGTCGAGGCCGAGCCGGGCGGCGACGGTCTCGGCGGTCTGGCGGGTGCGGAGCATCGGCGACGCGACCACGGCCTGGACCGAGCCGCGCGCGGCCAGCGCCTCGGCGGCCCGCTCGGCCTGCCAACGGCCCTTCTCGGAGAGCTCCGGGTCGGTGCCGCCACTGCCGGAGAACCGCTTCTCCGGGGTGAGGTGGGTCTCGCCGTGCCGGAGCAGGACGAAGGTGGTCGGGGTGCCGAGGTCGGCGTCGCCGGCCCAGCCGGCCTTGGGCGCGGCGGTCTCCAGCGGCGGTTCCTCGACGACGGCGGCGGCGGCCTTGGGGGCCTTGGGCTCCCACTGGCGGCCGGCCTTGCCCGCGTCCATCGCCTCGTTGGCGAGCCGGTCGGCGTCCTTGTTCCGCTCGCGCGGGATCCAGGTGTACTTGACCTGCCCGCGCGGCAGGACGGTCCGGGCCTCGGCGGCGAGCGGCTGCATGTCCGGGTGCTTGATCTTCCAGCGCCCGGACATCTGCTCGACGACCAGCTTGGAGTCCATCCGGACGTCCACCGAGGCGTCCGGGTCGAGGTCCCGGGCCGCCTTCAGTCCGGCGATCAGGCCCTTGTACTCGGCGACGTTGTTGGTGGCGTGGCCGATGAACTCGGCCGCCTCGGCGATGATCCGGCCGGTGTCGCCGTCGCGGACCACCGCGCCGTAACCGGCCGGCCCCGGGTTGCCCCGGGACCCGCCGTCCGCCTCGACGACGAATCTGCGCCCCGCCACCGGCTCAGGCGCCCGAGTCGGCGGTGCGGACCAGGATCCGCCCGCAGTTCTCGCAACGGACCACCTTGTCGACCGGCTCGGCCTTGATGGCGTTGAGCTCGGTGATCGAGAACTCGGTGCGGCAGCCCTCGCAGCGGCGCTGGTAGAGGCGGGCCGCGCCGACGCCGCCCTGCTGCTCGCGCAGGCGGGTGTAGACCTTGATCAGGTCGGCCGGGACGACGGCGGCGACGGTCTCGCGGTCGCGCCGGATCTTCGCCACCTCACCGTCGATCTCGGCGAACGCGGCGTCCCGGCGGCCCTCGGCCTCGGTCAGCACGACGGTGGAGTGCTCCAGCCGCGCGGTCAGCTCGGTGACCCGGGTCTGGGCGGACTCCAGCCGCTCCATGATCTCCAGGACGACGTCCTCCAGGTCCCCCTGGCGCTTGGCCAGCGAGCCGATCTCGTGCTGGAGGTTCTCCAGGTCCTTCGGCGAGTTGATCGCACCGGAGTCCAGGCGCTGCTGGTTGCGGGCGGACCGGGCGCGGACCTGCTCCACGTCCTGCTCGGCCTTGGTCAGCTCGCGGGTGGTGTCGCCGAGCTGGGCCTGGGCGGCGACCACGAGGTCCTTGAGCGCGATGTGGTCGGCGTTGACCTTCTCGATCTCGGCGTGCTCGGGCAGGCTGCGCCGCCGGTGGGCCAGCTGGTCGAGCTTGGAGTCGATGGCCTGGAGGTCGAGCAGGCGGATCTGGTCGGCGGGCGCGGCGTTCAAGCGGAGAGCTCCTGTGAATCGGGTCAGGCGGGGAAGGACATGGGGGCGTGCGCGGTCCACGGGTCGGTGACCGTGTGGGAGACCTTCGTCTCCACGGCCCAGCCGCGCTTCTCGCCGGCGCCGTTCAGCGCCCGCTCGGCCAGGGTCAGCCAGGGCCACTCGGTGGCCCAGTGCGCGGCGTCGACCAGGGCGATCGGCGCCGTCTCGGCGGCCTCCGAGGCCGGGTGGTGGCGCAGGTCTGCGGTGAGGTAGGCGTCGACGCCGGCCGCGCGCACCTCGGCGAAGAGGCTGTCGCCGGAGCCGCCGCACACCGCGACCCGGCTCACCAGGCGGTTCGGGTCACCGGAGATCCGGACGCCGGCGGCGGTCGCCGGCAGGCCCGCGGCGACCTTCGCGGCGAACGCGGCGAGCGGCAGCGGGGGCTCCAGCAGGCCGACCCGTCCGGTGCCGCGCCGGCCCAGCGGGTCGGTCGGGTCCGGGACCAGCGGGCCGGTGACGGTCACGCCGACCGCCTCGGCGAGCGCGTCCGAGACGCCCGGGTCGGCGTGGTCGGCGTTGGTGTGGGCCACGTGCAGGGCGATCCCGTTGCGGATCAGGGTGTGCACGACACGGCCCTTGAAGCCGGTGGCGGCGACGGTCGTGGTGCCGCGCAGGTAGAGCGGGTGGTGGGTGACGACCAGGTCGGCCCCCCACTCGACGGCCTCGTCGACGACCGCCTGCACGGGGTCGACGGCGAACAGCACGCGTCGGACCTCGGCCTGAGGGTCTCCGCAGACCAGGCCGACGGCGTCCCAGGACTCCGCCCACTGCGGCGGGTACAGCTCTTCGAGGGCGGCGATGACGTCGGACAGTTTCGGCACCTGTCGAGACTACCGTGCGCGCGGGGGCGGCCGGGCCTCCCGGTTCGCACGGGCGCCCGGGCCGTCCGGTGCACGGACGGGCGTCAACCTGTGGTTCGGGGTGCGCGGGCGGCCGGCGCGCGCCGTCCGGAGGGCGCTCGGGGGCCGTACGCGCCGGGCCGCACGGCCCGGGTCCCGCACACGGGATGCCTCGCACACATGCGAAACGGCGCCCGGATCACCCTTACGAGTGAAGTGACCGGTTTCGCGTTGAGCATCCCTCACTACTGAAAGTAACTTCACTCCTGCGAAAGGGAGTTGCACCGCCCCCGAGGTCGGGCGGACGCCCCGCCCGGCCGCGGGCACGGACCCGCGCGGACCCGTACGGACCACCGGCAGGAGACCGCCGGACCGCGGGCCCGGGGCGGACGCGGCCGGGGCCGAACTCCCGCGCCCACCGAGGGACCGATTCAGGCCGCGGCCGGGTGCCCGGGTGCCGGAGCAGTGGGCACCGGCGGGCACCGGCCCAGACGAAGGGATGTGGTGGCGGATGGAAGCGGGCACATCGCTGCGTACGGCCGGGGGAACGGACTCGGCGGACCACGGGCCGGATGCGGTCGGCCCGTGGCCGGAGATGACGCGGGCGGTGCTGGCCGGAGCCGGGGGCCGGGGAGGCGGCGACTGGCGGATCGCCGCCGAAGGCCCCTGGTGCACGGCCAGGCCGCCCGCGGGCGAACTCGCGGACGAGGGCTGGAAGCTCCACGTCAGCGCCGCCTCGGCGGTCGGCGGCGTGGTGCTCGCCGCCGTCACCGAAATCCTGGCCGAGGACCCGTGCACGTTCCGGTTCGCCACCGGGTCGGCCCAGCTGCACGAGATCAACTCGCGCCACCGCGAACGGGGTTCGGCGGGCAAGTTCATCACCGTCTACCCGGACGGCGAGCCGCAGTTCCGGCGGCTGGCCGCCGCGTTGCACCGCGCCACCGAGGGCCTGCCCGGGCCGGTGGTGCTCTCCGACCGCCCGTACCGGCCGGGCAGCCTCGTCCACTACCGGTACGGCGCCATCGCGGCCCGCGCCGAGCTGGGCAACGACGGCGGCTACCGGTCCATGCTGCGCGGGCCCGGCGGCGAACGGGTCGAGGACGTCAGCGAGGCCGCGTACCGCTGCCCGCCGTGGGCCCGGGACCCGCTGGTGCGCGATCCCGCCGGGGACGGGCCCGGCGCGGGCCGGCCCCCGGCGCGGCGGCGCGGCAGCGGCGGGGTCCTGCTGGCCGGGCGGTACGTGATCACCGGCACCCTCCGGAAGGGCGCCGAGGGCGGCGTCTTCCTCGGACGGGACACCGACGGCGGCACCGAGGTCGTGGTCAAGCAGGCGCGCGCCCACATCGAGGTGGACCGCGCCGGCACCGACGCCCGCACCGCACTGCGGCACGAGGCCGCTCTGCTGGCCCGGCTCGACGGCCGGGGCCTGGCCCCCCGACCGGTCGAACTGGTCGAACAGGACGACTCCCTCTTCCTCGTCCAGGAACGGATCGCCGGACAGCCGCTCGGCAGCTGGGTCGCGGCCCGGCTGCGCCGGGACGGCAGCCCCGACGTCGACTGGGCCGAGGCCGGACCGGTGGCCCACGCCCTGCTCGACCTCGTCGAGCGGGTGCACGAGCAGGGACTCGTCCTGCGGGACCTCTCCCCCGGCAACGTCCTCGTCCTGCCCGACGGCTCGCTGCGGCTGGTCGGCCTGGAGCTCGCCGCCGAGGCCGGCAGCCGGGCCGGCTCGGCCGGCGCCCCCGGGTACCGCGCCCCCGAACAGGGCCCCGGGCGGCTCACGCTGGTCACCGGCGGCGCCTCCACCGCGGACCCGGAGACCGATCTCTACGCGCTCGGCGGGCTCTTCTTCCTGCTCGCCACCGGCCACGACCCGCTGCTGCCCGAGGACCTCCCGTGCGCCCGCCCGGTCGCCGACCGGCTGGGCCGCTGGCTCGCCCTCGCGGCGCGCTCCGGTGCCACCGCCCGCCGCCTCGCCCCGGCCGTCCTCGGGCTCCGCGCCCAGGAGCCCCGGCGGCGGTGGAGCGTGGCCCGCGTCCGGGAGGTGCTGGCGGGAACGGCGGCCGGGGCGGAGGCGGCCGGGCGCGGGTCCGGCGCGGCCGCGGAGTCCGGTGGTGGCGATGGCGGTGCCCGCGCACCGGGC
This sequence comes from Kitasatospora sp. NPDC058406, assembly GCF_042722765.1. Lineage (NCBI taxonomy): Bacteria > Bacillati > Actinomycetota > Actinomycetes > Kitasatosporales > Streptomycetaceae > Kitasatospora > Kitasatospora sp. NPDC058406. The sequence continues at coordinate 47,153 of NZ_JBHXKE010000008.1, read as the reverse complement.
GGCCGTCCGGTCCCCGACGACGGGACGCCGCGCTTCGCGTCCGTGTACGGCGGCGACACCGGCATCGGCACCGGCACCGGCACCGGCACCGGTACCGCCCTGCCCGCCGCCCGACCGCACGTGCCAGGACCGGGCGGGGACGAGGCCGACCCCGACGGCGGCGCCGCCGTCGACCGGGTGCTCCACGACGGCCTGCGCCACCTCGCCGCCACCGCGACGCCGCTGCGGCGCGACCGCCTCTGGCCGGTGGTACCGGCCGGGGAACGGTCGGATCCGTGCAACGTCCAGCACGGTGCGGCGGGCGTGCTGGCCGTCCTGGCCCGGGCGGCCGCGACCCACGGGCTACCGGCCGAGGTCCGGACCGTGGCCCGGACGACCGCACGGACGGCCGCCGAGTGGGTCGAACGCCGCTGCGCCGCCGAGCCGGTGGTGCTGCCCGGCCTGCACTTCGGCCGGTCCGGCGCCGCCTGGGCGCTGCTGGACGCCGCCGACGCGCTGGACGACCGCGCCCTGGCCGGGCGGGCGGCGGAGCTGGCCGCGCGGATACCCGTCACGTGGCCCAACCCCGACGTCTGCCACGGCGCGGCCGGTGCCGGCTACCTCCAACTCCGCTTCGCCACTGGGGTGCCGCTCCACCCGACGGTCGGCGGGCCCCCGGTCGGCGGGCCGCGGGACGGCCTCGCACCGGACACCGCGGCGTTCCTCGACCGGGCCGCCCGCTGCGGACACGGGCTGCTGGCGACCGCGCGGCAGGCCCCGTACGGCACGGTGTGGCCGGTGCCGGAGGACTTCGACTCCGTGCTCGCCGGCGTCACCCACCTCGGCTTCGCCCACGGCGTCGCGGGCGTCGGCGCCTTCCTGCTGGCAGCCGCCGAGGCCACCGGCGACGGCGCGCTGCTCGACGGCGCCACGGCCGCCGGACGCACGATCGCCGCGACCGCCCGCCTCGACCGGGCCGGCTCCGGGGAGACCGCGTGGTGGCCGCAGAGCGCCGACGATCCCGAGCACGTCCGGCTGGCGCACTGGTGCAGCGGATCCTCCGGCGCGGGCACCTTCCTGCTCCGGCTCTGGCGGGCCACCGGGGATCCCGACGCCCACCGGCTGGCCCTGGCCGCCGGACGGGCGGCGGCCGCAGCGCGGTGGCACGGCGGCATCACCGCCTGCCACGGCCTGGCCGGCGACGGCGAGTACCTGCTCGACCTCGCCGAAGCCACCGGCGATCCGGAGTTCCTCTCCTCCGCCCACGAGGTGGGCGCACTGCTCGCGGCCCGTCCGGCCCTGCGGGACGGCCTGCTGGTCCTGCCGGACGAGACCGGCACCGGGTGCGCCGCGGCGTACGGCACCGGCACGGCGGGCGCGCTGGCCTTCCTGCTGCGGCTGCGGTACGGCGGGCCCCGGCTCTGGACGGACCCGGCACCGCTCCCGTCCGCGACCACTACCGCGACCTCGGGCCGAACGGCGGACGGGCCGGCGAACAGGCCGGCGGACGGGCCGGCGGACAGGCCGGCGGACGGGCACACGGTCGAACCGGCGGAGGCGAGGACGACATGAACGTGGCCACCCGGACCACGACGCAGGCGCTGCGCCGGCTCGGCTTCACCTTCGCGACCGACGGCAGCCACGCCGCCTGTCTCGCGTCCGCCGCCGACGGCGGCTGGTACGTGGAGAGTTGGCGCCTGCCCCCGGACGGCCCCGCCTCGGCGGCCGGGCTCCGGCTGCCCGGCAACCGCTCGGAGGACCCCCGGTCGCAGCTGGTCGCGCCGCCGGACGGCTCGGTGCTGGTCTGCCGGCACGACGGCGACCGGCACGACCTGGTGACGCTGTCCCACACCACCGACCAGGACGGCCGACTCGTCACCGCCGAAAGGCCGTTGGCCACCCTGCGGGCGCCCGGGCTGCGCCTCCTGCCGCTGCCGGCCGGCGCCCCGACCGGCCCCCGGGCCCCGGTCGCCCTGGCGTTGGGCACCGACACCCGCCCGGCCACCACGGTCTGGCTGGTCCGGGCCGACGGCTCGGCGCCGCACCAGGTCGCCGAGTTCCCGGGGCTGCACGGCGGCGGGGTCTGGCTGGACCACACCGGCGCCCTGCTGGCGCTCGACCGGGTGGGCGGCGGCCTGGTCCGCACCGTGGTGCTGGACCTGCGCACGGGAGCGGTCACCCCGCTGCTGGAGATCGGCGAGCGGAGCAACGACCGGCTGGTGCTGTTCGACCCGGACAGCCGGTTCGCGATGGTGCGCAGCGACGCGCCCGGGACCGACCGGATCGGCTGGGGCGTGCTGGGCGGCGACGCGCCGCTGAGGTTCCCGGAGTGCCTGCACGTCGCGGGCATGCTCCTGCGCCCGGTGGCGCTGCGTCCGACCGCGGGCGGGGCCCGGGTGGTGCTCCAGGTCGACCACGGCGCCGGTTCCTCGCTCGCGCTGTGGCAGCCGGCCGCCGGGCGGCTGGAGCAACTGCCGGTCCCGCCGGGGCGGCTCGGCGCGGTCGGGCACTGGTCGGCGGCGGGGCTGCGGATGCCGTACTCGGCGCCCGACCACCCGACGGCGCTCGCCACCCTGGACGTGGACGCGCTGCTGGCGCACGGCCCGGCGCCCGCCGCGTCCGGTGCGACGCCGCTGCCCCTGCAGTTGGCACCGCTCGGCACCGGTCTGCCCGGGCCGTGGCGGGACACCGTCCTGCCCTGGTACCCCGGCGCCCCGCGCCCCGGCCCGCGGACCCCGCAGCCGGGCTGGCGCCTGGACGGCTCCACCCCGCCGGGCGAGGGCGGGCGCTGGCACCCCGCGCAGAGCCTCGAACTGGCGGGCCCTGCCGGACCGTTGGAGGCCGTGGTGTACGGCGGGGACGGCTGGCTGAGCAGCCCGCACCTGGTACTCGCGCTGCACGGCGGCCCGGCGGACGCGTGGCGACTGGAGTTCGACCCGGCGCTGCAGCGGATGGCCGCCGAAGGGCTGGCGGTGCTGGCGCCGAACCAACGCGGCTCCACCGGCTACGGGTTGGCGCACGCGATGGCCATCCGGGGCGCCTGGGGCGGCCCGGACCTCGACGACGTCCTGTCCCTGCTGGAGGGCATCGCGGGGCAGCGCGCCGCGCTCGGTCTGGAGCCGCCGGCCCTGTTCGGGGTCAGTTACGGGGCCTTCCTGGCCCTGTTGGCGGCGGCGCACGCTCCGGCCGAGCACGTGGCCCGCTGCGCGGTCGTCGCGCCGTTCCTGTCCGGAGCCCGGCTGCTGGCCGAAGCCGCGACCCCGGTAAGGGCGTTGACCACCCGGCTGGGCGGCGGAGAACCGATCGCGGACGCCCGCGGGCCGCGTGACGTGCTCCAGCTCGCCCACCGGATCGGCGCCCCGTTGCTGATCGTGCACGGCGACCGGGACGAGGTGGCGCCGGTCAGCCAATCGAGGTCGCTGCGCCACGAGTTGCTGCGGATCGGACGCACCGAGGGGACCGACTTCCGGTATGTGGAGGCGGCCGGCGCAGGTCACGAGGTCCTGGCCGAGGAGGGCGGCGCGGTGCTGCACGAGCTGCTCGCCGCGTTCCTGCGCACCGGCCGTCCGGGATAGGTCCCCGGTCCGGTCCGGGACAGGTCCCCGGCTCCGGTCCGGGACACGTCCCCGCTCCGACCGTCCCGCCGTCCGACCCGCGCTCAGGCACGGCCGTCCGGGGCCGTGGAGCCGGTGCGGTGCTCGTCGTGACCTCGCTAGGATCTCGCCCGCTCCGGCGGTTAAGGTGACCGGGGCACGGGCCGCGATCACCGGCCGTGCGTGCCCGGAGACGCCCCGGCGCCGCCGCCCGGGTCGAGTGCCCGACCGGGCCCCGACCGCGCCGGCGGTGACGGCCGGGCGCCGAAACACCCTCACCTCCGCACGGAAAAGACGATTCTGATGTCCACCCTCACCGACACCACCGGACCCTTGGCCAACGGGACCGACGCCGACGAGACCACGGCCGAGGGCGCCGCGTCGCACGGTCGCCACCGCGGCCGCTCCGCCTCCGACGACGTGCCCGAGGCCGACCCGCACGGCCGGCACCGCGCCGCCGCAGGCCGGGGCTGACCCGCACCGACCCCGCGCCCCCGTGCGACTCGCGCCACTCGCACCCGCACCACGCGCGCCAGGGCCCGCCGGACACTCCGGCGGGCCCTGGGCCGCATCCGGCGGGGCCACCCGCCGGAGGGTCAGTCCAGCGTCACGATCGTCCGCAGCGCCTCGCCGCCCCGCATCTGCGCGAGCGCCTCGTTGACGTCCGCCAGTCCCACCCGGTGCGTGATCATCCCCGCCAGGTCGATCCGCCCGGCCCGCCACAGCTCCACCACCAGGGCGACGGTGCGCGGCACCGGTGCCCCGCCGTACAGCGAGGGCAGCAGCCGCTTCTCGTTGAAGAACAGCTCCCCCATGCTGAACTTCGCCAGATCGTCCTGGGCCCCGGCACCGATCACCACCACGGCGCCGCCGCGCCGAGCCGCGTCGTACCCCGCCCGGACGGTGGCCGAGCGGCCGACGGCCTCGAAGACGTAGTCGAACCCGCCGCCCGGCAGGGCCTTCGCCGCCGCCTTGAGCTCCTCGGGGGCGAGCGCCTCGGTGGCACCGAAGGCCAGGGCCCGCTCCCGGCGCGAGGCCACCGGGTCGACCACCGCGATCCGGCCGGCACCGCAGACCCGCGCGCCCTGCACCGCCGAGACGCCCACCCCGCCCGCGCCGATCACCGCGACCGACGCGCCGGGCTCGACCCGGGCGGTGTGGACGGCGGCGCCGATGCCGGTGGTCACACCGCAGCCGATCAGCGCGGCCGGCTCGTACGGCAGGTCGGCCGGCACGGGGACGACCGCGTCCCGGTCGACCACCACCTCCTCCGCGAAGGTGCCGGTGCCGTAGAAGCCGGACGCCTCCACGAACCCGCCCTCCGCGCCGAAGCGGAAACCGGGCGCACCGAGGCGCCGCAGGCTGGCCACGCACAGGTGGCCCCGGCCGCGCTCGCAGTGGGCGCAGCGGCCGCACGGCGCCATCCAGCAGAGCACCACGCGGTCGCCGACGGCGACGTCCGTCACCCCCTCGCCGACCTCGACCACGTCTCCCGCGCCCTCGTGACCCGGCACGAACGGTGCCGGGTGCGGCAGCACCCCGCTCATCGCCGACAGGTCCGAGTGGCAGAGGCTGGCCGCCCGGAGCCGGACCCTCACCTTGCCGGGGCCGAAACCGACCGCCACCACGTCGTCGCGGACGTCCAGGGTGTCCTGGCCGGTCTTGTGCAGGACGGCTGCGCGCATGCGGCTGCTCCGGTTCTCCTCGGATCGACGGTCGGGCCGATTCTGGCACGACGCGCCGGGGCGGAGTAGAACACGTTCCACCCGGTGGCGCGCGGGGTCCCGGGGCCGGCCGGCGCCGTACCGTCCAGTAGGGTCCGACGGCGAGCAGGACCCCCGCCACCCCCCACCCCGCCGAGGAGCAGCACCATGTCCGACCTCCTGGAGACCGCGCGCCCCCGGCCCGAGGTGCTGACCGCGTTCGAGGGCGCGACCGGGTTCATGCCGGTGGACGAGGGCCTCGCGCTGTACGCCGCCGCCGTGACCGCCGCCCGCCGCACCGGCCTGCCGGTGCTGGAGATCGGCACCTACTGCGGCCGTTCGGCCGTCCTGCTGGCCGCCGCCGCCCGGGAGACCGGCACGGTCGCCCTGACCGTCGACCACCACCGGGGCTCCGAGGAGCAGCAGCCCGGCTGGGAGTACCACGACCCGACCCTGGTCGACCCGGAGGTCGGCCGGATGGACACCCTCCCCCGCTTCCGCCGGACCCTGCACGCGGCGGGCCTGGAGGACCACGTGGTGGCCCTGGTCGGGCGCTCCCCGCAGATCGCGGCCCTCTGGGGCGGGCGGCTCGGCCTGGTCTTCATCGACGGCGGCCACACCGACGAGCACGCCACCGGCGACTACGAGGGCTGGGCGCCCCACCTGGCGCCCGAGGGCCTGTTGGTGGTGCACGACGTCTTCCCGGACCCGGCCGACGGCGGCCAGGCCCCTTACCGGGTGTACCTGCGGGCACTCGCCGAAGGGTTCGAGGAGGTCTCGGTGACGGGATCGCTGCGGGTGCTGCGCCGCGCCGCCGCCTGAGTCGCCCGCCCTGATCTGCGGGCGGACCCGGCGGGTGCGGCCGGAGGGCCCGGGGAACGCGGACCGGAACGCGGGCGGGGAGCCCGGGCGGGGAACCCGGGCGGGGAACCCGCGGCGCGGCCGGGAATCGGCCGAGCCGTCCCACGGCCGATCACGGATGCTCTAACGTCGTGCCGGGGCTGTCGGGCGGGGGCGCGGACGGTACGGTGTCCGCGCGGTCGCGGGCGCCCGCGACCGCGGCACGGCCGCACGACACAGCAGAGCATCCGGGCAGACCGTGGGGGCTAGCGCAATGACGGACCAGCAGAACACCGCTCCGGCGGTCTGGGACCCGACCGCCCGCGGTGGCGCCGGCGGTTGGGTGCGCGGACCTCAGCAGCAGGCCGCACCCGCCGGCCCGCCCCCCACGCCGCCGGCAGGACCGCCGGCAGGACCTCCCACCGGCCCCGTCGCTCCGGCCGGCCACCCCCAGCCGCCCGCCGCCCCGCAGCAGCAGCCCTCCGCCGGCGCCGTCGGCGACCAGGGACCGCCGCTGGGCGCCCGCCCGTACCTGGCCGCCGCCCCGGACCCCGCGCCCGGCTACGACGCCCCGACGGCCCGCATCCCCCTGCCGGTCCCGCCCCAGCCGGCCCCACCCCGGTCCGTGCCGCCGTACGGCACGCCGTACCAGCAGCCGCAGCAGCCCGGGCAGCAGCCGCCCCCGCCGCCGTACGGCCAGGGCCCCGGCGCCGCTCCGTACCCGGGCCAACCGCCGCAGGGCCACCCGCAGCACCACCCGCAGCCGGACTACGCGCCGAACTACGCGCAGCCGGGCTACCCCCCGCCGGACTACCCGACCGGCTACGAGGACGTCGACGACGAGGACGACCGCGGCGGCAAGCGCGCGCCGCTGCTGATCGCCTTCGCCCTGCTCTTCGTCCTGGCGCTGGGCGGCGGCATCCTCTGGGCCATCAGGGACGACGGTTCCACGACCGACCGGGCCGCCCCGTCCCCGACCTCCGCCACCGCCGACGGCGCCGCCCCGTCCGGGGCCCCCCAGCCGGCCCCGGCGCCCACCGGCGGCACCGGCGCACCGACCCCGACCGACACCCCCTCGGCGAGCGCGAGCGCGACCCCCAGCCCGACCGCCGGGGGCGGCCCGAACGCCCAGCCGCAGGCCAAGGCGCTGGACGAGCTGCTGACCCAGGGCGAGGGCGCGAAGGCGCCGATCGGCAGTGCGGTCGCGAAGGTGAGCAGCTGCCCGTCCAAGCCCGACATCGACGCCGCCGCCCAGGTGTTCGACAACGGCGCCAAGCAGCGCGACCAACTCCTCACCAAGCTGGCCGCGTTGAGCTTCACCGACCTGCCCGGCGGCGCGGAGGCGGTGCAGTCGCTGACGTCCGCCTGGCAGCTGTCCGCGGACGTCGACCGGGCGTACGCGAGCTGGGCCCGGGCGGTCGCCACCCAGGGCTGCTCGGGCACGGCCCCGAACACCGCCGACAAGAAGCGCGCGGACGAGCTCAACCCGCGGGCCACCCAGGCGAAGAAGGACTTCGTGGCGAAGTGGAAGACGATCGCCGACCAGTTCGGCCTGACCGTCCGGACCCAGGACCGGATCTGAACCACCCCGTACGGCACAGGAACAGGACCAGAACCACCCGTGACCCGCACCGCCCACGGCCCGTCCGGCCCCACCGACCCGGCTCCGCCCACCGACCCGGCTCCGCCCACCGGGCCGTCCGACCCTGCCGGGCCGGCTCGACCGACCGAACCGGCTGAACCGGCTCAACCGGCTCAACCGACCGGGCAGACCGGGCAGACCGGGCCCCGCAGGCGCTCCGCCCTGCTGCGCACCGTCACCGTGATCGGCGTGCTGGGCCCCCTCGGTCTGGCCGGCTGGCTGGGCTGGCAGGCGGTCGGCTCCCCCGACCGCGGCACGCACGCCTCGGCCCCGACCGCCCCGGCGACCGCCGCCCCGGCACCGGCCGGCGCCGCACCACCCGCTCCCGACGCGTCCGGCGCCACTCCGTTCGCCCCGGCGACGGGCGCCCCCGCGACGACCCCGGCCGTCACCGACGCCCCGGCGACGGCCCCGGCCGCCACCGGCGCCCCCACCACCCCCGCGGCGGGCGCCGCCCCCGTCTCCTCCACCGCCCTCGCCGGCCGCACCGTCCTGCTCGACCCCGGCCACAACTCCGGCAACTTCTCGCACACCGCCGAGATCAACCGGCAGGTCGACATCGGCAACGCCCGCAAGGAGTGCGACACCACCGGCACCTCCACCAACGCCGGCTACACCGAGGCCGAGTACTCCCTCGACGTGGTCCGCCGGGCGCGTGCGATCCTCGCCGCACGGGGTGCGACGGTGGTGCTGGTCCACGACGGCGACCGCCCGTGGGGACCGTGCATCGACGAGCGCGCCAGGGCCGGCACCACCGCCCACGCCGACGCGGCCGTCTCGGTGCACGGCGACGGCGGCCCGGCGAGCGGCAGCGGGTTCCACGTGATCATGCCCGCCAAGGTGGTCGCCGGCCGGGCGGACACCTCGGCGATCGTCGCCCCCTCGCACCGGCTCGGCCTCCTGCTGCGCGACGGCTTCCGCGCCGCCACCGGCGAGCCCTACGCCGACTACACGGCGAGCCAGGGGCTGGACACCCGTTCGGATCTCGGCGGGCTCAATCTGTCGACCGTACCCAAGGTGTTCATCGAGTGCGGTAACATGCGCAACCCGACGGACGCCCGTCGAATGACGGACCCTCAGTGGCGCCAGCAGGCCGCCCAGGGGATCGCCGACGCGTTGACGACGTTTCTGACCACCCGGTAGGCGACGCCGCGAACAGCGCGGCGGCGACCCGGCAGGCAGCTCCCCGAGAACGCGCCGTGGAGCACACTGTGAGGTACGCCGCACAACAGGCGTCCTGAGGAGTCGACAGCCGGTGGGCGGGCCGGTGGACGGCAGGGGTCGGAACCGCGCAGTTTGCAACGACTTCGCCCCATTGCCGAGCCCGCCGTGCACCCGCCGGGCGGTTGGCCCTAGGCTTCTGGTCCGTTCGGGGTTTTCCGGCCGGTCAGCCGACCGCGTCGGGCGCCGACACGAAACCCGCCGACCACGACACACCAACGAGGGGAACGTTAGTGAATCTGCGCGCTCTCACCAAGGGAGACGCCGCCGTCGCAGGTGCGGCCGTCCTGCTCTTCATCGCATCCTTCCTGCCCTACTGGACCGTCGAGTGCAAGGGCAAGTACTGCGGCGACACCTCGACGAACGCCTGGGACAGCGTCCTGTTCCCCGTCCTGCCCTCGGTCTTCCTGCTCGGCCTCGTGGCCGCCGCCCTGATCCTGGTGCAGCGCTTCCAGGGCCAGGCCGCCGCCAACCGCCAGATCCTCGGCCTGCGGCTGGACCAGTGGGGCATCGCCTTCTCGGTGGCGGCGCTCTGGGCTGCGCTCTGGTCCCTCGGTGGCGGCCTGGAGGGCATCGGCCACGGCTTCGGTGCCTGGCTCGCCGTCATCGCGCTGATCGTGCTGGCCGGTGCGGCCGCCGGAGGTCAGCTGATCCCGGTGCTCAAGACCCCGCTGGTCAGCGACAAGCCGGCCGTGCAGCCCTACCCGGGCGGCGGCTACCCGACCCCGCAGGCGGGCCAGCCCGGCCAGCCCGTCGGCCACTACGGCTACCCGGGCCCCGGCCAGGACCCGAACCAGGCGCAGGCTCCGGCGTTCGGCGGCCAGCCCGGCGGCTACGGCTACCCGGCCGCGCAGGCGGGCCAGCCCGGCCAGCCGCTTCCGGGCCAGTCCCAGGCCGGTCAGCCGCAGGACCTCGCCGCCCAGCACGCGGCGCAGACCGAGCAGGCCCGGCCGGCGCAGGCCGCCGCCCAGCAGGCGCCCGCGTCCGACTTCGCGCCGTTCTGGTTCGCCGTCCCGGCGCCGCGCCAGCTGGCCCCGAAGGACAGCCCGGTCGGCGCTCCGGTCGGCGACCTCGTCCCGGGCACCTGGTACCTGGCGGTCGAGCAGCGCGGCACCGCGCTGGTCGCCCAGCTCCAGGACGGCACCCAGGGCCTGCTGGTCGACACCGCCGGCATCCAGCGCGGCTGACCCGGCCGCACGCCCCGCGTGCGACACGGGAACACCCCGCACGACACCGAAAGGGGCGGGACCGGCGCGATCCGGTCCCGCCCCTTCGGCATGTCGTCGGTCCGGGCACCGGCCGGGCCCCGGCCCGACTCAGGCCCCGGCCCCGAGGGGCTCAGGGCTCAGCAGCAGTCCTGGACCACCAGCCCGGTCGGCAGGTCGTCACCACCGAACACCGCCACCGTCGCCGGGTCCCCGCCCAGCGCCGCGACCGTCAGCAGCAGCGCGCCCGCCGTCCAGGTGGTGCGCTCCTCCGGCCAGATCGCGTCGTCCTCGAAGACGTACCCGGTCCAGTACGAGCCGTCGGTGTGCCGCAGGTGCTTCTGGATCCAGCGCAGGATGTCCACCGCGCGGTCGGACTCGCCGATCGCCCAGAGGGCCATGGCCAGTTCGGCACTCTCGCCGCCGGTCACCCAGGGGCGGTCGCTGACGCAGCGCACACCGAGGCCGGGCACGACGAACCGGTCCCAGTCCCGCTCGATCCGCTCCAGCGCGGCCGGGCCGCGCAGCGCGGTGCCGAGGACGGGGTAGTACCAGTCCATCGAGTAGCGGTCCTTGTCGAGGAACCGCTCGGGGTGGTGGGAGATGGCGTGCCGGAGCCGGCCGGCCGCGAGCTCCCAGTCGGGCTGCGGCTCCTCCAGGTAGTCGGCGACGGCCAGCCCGCAGCGGAGCGCGTGCAGGATGCTGGACGAACCGGTGAGCAGCGCCTCGCCTGCGGCCTCACCGTGCTCGTCGAGCCGCCAGGAGATCGGGCCGCCGGGAAGCCGCCGGGCGACGATGAAGTCGAGGGCCCGCCGGACGGTGGGCCAGATCCAGTCCAGGAAGGCGTCGTCACCGGTGGAGAGGTGGTGGTGCCAGACGCCGACGGCCACGTAGGCGCAGAAGTTGGTCTCCTTGGCGGCGTTGCACACCTCCCCGTCCGCGAAGCCGCCGGCGGCGGTCTCCGCACCCCCGGCGCCCTGGCCGTACGCGTAGGCGGCGTACCAGGAGCCGTCCGGGTTCTGGCGGGCGGCCAGCCAGCGGTAGGCGGCCTCGGCGGCGGCGTGCTCGCCCGCGGTGTCCAGGGCCATCGCGGCCTCGGTATGGTCCCACGGGTCGAGGTGGTGGCCGGTGAACCACGGTATGGCGCCGTCGGGTTGCTGCTCGGCGAGGATGCTGCGGACGGTGCCGGCGGCCTGCTCGGCGTCGAGCACGCCGTCGAGCAGCAGGACCTCGGGGACGGCGGCGGTCACTCCGAGCCGCCCGCCGCGCCCGCGCCCGTGTCCGTGTCCGTGTTCGCGCCCGCAGCGGCGGAGGCGGTCACGCCGGACCGGCGGGGCTTGGAGGCGTAGGCGACGAAGCTCTTGCCGATGACCGGGTTGAGCGCCCGCTCGGCGGCCTTGGTGAGGGTGCTGATCACCGGGGTGCCGACGATGTCCCAGACGAGCAGCTGGTGGTAGGCCTTGACCGGCAGCGCCTTGTCGTTGCCCACGCCGACCGCGCACTTGATCCACCAGTACGGCGAGTGCAGCGCGTGCGCGTGGTGGGTCCCGTACGGCTCCAGGCCGGCGTCCTTGAGCCTGCCGAGCAGTTCGTCGCCCCGGTAGATCCGGATGTGGCCGCCCTCGACCTCGTGGTACTCGTCGGACAGCGCCCAGCAGATCTTCTCGGGGAGCCAGCGCGGCACCGTGACGGCGAGCAGACCGCCGGGCTTGAGCACCCGGAACATCTCGTTGAGCACGCCCTTGTCGTCCGGGATGTGCTCCATCACCTCGGAGATGATGATCTTGTCGAAGTACTCGTCCTCGAAGGGCAGGGCCAGCGCGTTGCCCTCCACCGCGACCGCGGACGCGCCCTCGGGGGCCTCGCCGGCCTGCTCCATGGCGGCGAACCACTTCCTGACCTCGGCGATCTCCTCGGCGTTCTGGTCGAGGGCGATCACGTTGGCACCGCGCCGGTAGCACTCGAACGCATGCCGCCCCCCGCCGCAGCCCAGGTCGAGCACCCGGTCGCCGGGGGCGAGCGGGAAGCGCGAGAAATCAACGGTCAGCACTGCGGGCTCCCATTCCTTGGTAGGAAACGTTTCTGACGCCGAGTCAGAGATATCGCGTTGCACGAACCGGGCGGCCGTCGGGCGAACCCGCCGGCCGATCGGCCCACCCCCGAACCGGCCCACCCCCGAACCGGCTCGCCGACGGACCGGCTCACCGACGGAGACCGACCCGCCGCCGGACCGGCGGCCCGGCGGACCCGCCCGACGGCCGCCCGTCAGGCGACGTAGCGCCAGCCCGGACCGGACCGGGCGTTCCGGCCGACCCCGGTGGCGATGGCCGCCCGGTAACCCTCGACGGTCAGCTCGGCGGCGCGCTCCCAGGTGAACCGTGCGAGCACCCGCTCGCGTCCGGCCGCACCGAGCGAGGCGCGCAGCGCCGGATCGTCCAGCAGCCGCCCGAGCGCCGCCGCCAGCGCGCCCGCGTCGCCCGGCGGCACCGCGAGGCAGGTCTCGCCGTCCGGGCCGGCCACCTCGGGGATCGCCCCGCCCGTGGTCGCGACCAGCGGCGTGCCGGTGGCCATCGCCTCGGCGGCGGGCAGCGAGAAGCCCTCGTACAGCGACGGCACGCAGGCCACCTCGGCCGAGCGGTAGAGGTCGACCAGCTCCCGGTCGGTCAGGCCGTGCCGGAACTCGATGTGCCGCTCCAGCCCGAACCGGCGCACCGCCTGGGCGATCGGCCCGTCCCCCTTCTGCGGCTTGCCGACCACGACCAGGTGCGCGTCCCGCTCGGTGCGGACCTTGCCCAGCGCCTCGACCAGGTGCACCAGGCCCTTCAGCGGCACGTCGGCGCTGGAGGTGGTGACGATCCGCCCGGGCACCCGGTCCACCGTCGCCGACGGGGACCAGAGGCGGGTGTCGGCGCCGATCGGCACCACCGAGACGGCGCCCGGCACGGCGCCCAGGTGCTCGGCGATCTCACGCTTCGAGGTGCCGGAGACGGTGATGATGTGGTCCAGCCTGGCGGCGACCCGGCGCTGCATCCGGGTGAAGGCGTACCAGCGGCGCAGCGACAGCCGCCTGATCCTGCTGGTGGCCGCCTCCAGCTCGACCCGTCGGTCGACGGTGATCGGGTGGTGGATCGTGGTGACCAGCGGGAAGCCGTGCCGGGCCAGCCCGAGCAGGCCGTAGCCGAGCGTCTGGTTGTCGTGCACGACGTCGTAGCGGCCGCGGTGCCGGGCCAGGTACTGGCGGGCGCGCAGCGAGAAGGTCAGCGGCTCGGGGAACCCGCCGGTGCGCATGGTGGCGTACTCCAGGAGGTCCACCGGCCCCCGGTACTCGTCCAGCGCCGGGGTGCGGAACGGGTCGTCCGTCCGGTACAGGTCCAGGCTGGGCAGCTCGACCAGGCGGACCGAACCGGGCCCCTCGACCTCGTCCAGCACGGGGTAGGGCTGGGCGCCGATCACGTCGACGTGGTGGCCTAGGCGGGCCAGTTCGCGGGACAGGTGCCGCACGTACACGCCCTGGCCACCGCAGAACGGGTCGCCCCGGTACGAGAGCAGGGCAATCCGCAGCGGTTGCGCGGTCATCGTCGGCCCTCGTCTCTGCTGCTGTCGGTGCTGCCGGTCGCTAAAGTAGATCAGGTTTCAGTGTGGTGTGGAGTTCGCCGGAAACCAGGTGAACAATGAGAGACCTCGAAGATACCGGCCCGTAGCTTCCACTCAGGAGCCAGGGCTGGTGATTCACGCCACGCCCGAGCACCATGCCCGAGCAGCCCGCCCGAACAGTCGCCCGAGCGGCCGTGGAAGCGGACGCCCGGGCACTGCCCGGACACCGCCCGGAGCCGCCGGGCACCGCCGGAGCAGCCCGTCACTCTCGCGCCCCGGGAGCCCCCTTGCCGTCGTCCGCCATGCCTCCGCCCACGTCCACCGCCCCCGCCGCCCCCGCTCTGCCGACCGTCACGCCGCCCGGTGCGCCGCCTGCCGCACCGGTCTCCGACGTGCCCCCGACCGCCGTCGGCCCGACACCGCCGCTCACCGCCCGGCAGGCCGAACGGCGCCGCCGGATCCTGCGCACCGCGACCGCGCTGGCGGCCCGCGGCGGGTACGAGGCGGTCCAGATGCGGGAGGTCGCGGAGGGCGCCCAGGTGGCGCTCGGCACGCTGTACCGGTACTTCCCGTCCAAGGTGCACCTGCTGGTGGCGGTCATGCTGGAGCAGTTGCGCGGCCTCCAGGAGCAGGTCCGACGGCACCCGCCGGCCGAGCGCGAACCCGCCCCGCGGGTCGCCGAGGCGCTCACCCGGGCGTTCCACGCCCTCCAGCGCGAACCGCTGCTCGCCGAGGCCATGGTCCGCGCGCTCTCCTTCGCCGACCGCTCCGTGAGCGCCGAGGTCGACCAGGTCTCGGTCGCCACCGGCCGGCTGATCCTGGATGCCATCGGCCAGTCCGAACCACCGACCGAGGCCCAGCGCGCGGCCGTCCGGGTGATCGAGCACACCTGGCACGCCGCGCTCGTCGCCTGGCTCTCCGGCCGCGCCTCGATCGCCGAGGTCCGCGCCGACCTGCACACGGCGGCCCGGCTGCTCACCCTGCCCTGAGGGCTCGGCGCCCCGCCCCGGGGCGGCCCCCGCTCCACCCGCCCCCTCCACCCTCGCCCCCCTCCGCACACCCCTCCTTCACGCTCCCCCTCCGCCGCCTCCTCGTTCTCCGCCCGCTCTCCCCCCACGCCCCCTCCACCCCCTCCAGGACTGGAACGTGTTCTCGCCCCGCCGGATCCACCCCGCCCGGCGCGGCGGCTAAAGTCGGCATGCAGGACAATTCCATCCCGTTTCTCCTCCGGGGAAAGCCGGTGCGAATCCGGCACTGACCCCGCAACCGTGAGCCCGGCACCACGCCTGCCGGGCGAGTCGGAGCGCCCGGGGAGAGGCGAGCGGCCCAGCCGGGCGGACCACCGCCGGGCACCGTCGAGGGCTACGGAACGGCCTGTCCAGGCCGACACCGCTCACCGAAAGGCACACCTCCCACCATGCTCACCGCCGCCCGCCTGGGCGCTGCCGCCCTGACCGCCGCGCTGCTCACCGGCACCGCCGCCGCCCCGGCGCTCGCCGACACCCCCACCCCCGGCGCCGGTGCCACCGCGCTCCCCGAGGGCCTGTACGGCAAGGGCGACCCGACCTACGACGCGGTGTGGCGGCAGTCGCTCTCGCTCACCGCGCTCGCCGCCGCGAAGGTGACCCCGGCCGACTCCGCCGTCTCCTGGCTCACCGGCCGGCAGTGCGCCGACGGCGGCTGGCTCTCCTACCGGGCCGACGTCTCGGCCGCCTGCGACCCCACGCAGGCGGACAGCAACGCGACCGCCGCGGCGATCCAGGCGCTGGTCGCCCTCGGCGGGCACCAGGACGCCGTCGACAAGGGCGTCCAGTGGCTCAAGGCCAACCAGAACGCGGACGGCACCTGGGCCTACAACCCCGGCAACCCCGGGGACGCCAACTCCACCGGCCTCGCCGTGAACGCCCTGTTCGCCGCCAAGGCCGACCCGGCCGGGGTCGCCAAGGCCGGCAAGAACGCCTTCGACGGACTGGCGACCTTCCAGCTCGGCTGCGCCGCCCCCGCCGACCAGCGCGGCGCCTTCGTCTACCAGTCCGCCCCGGACGCCGCAGGCGAGGCGAACGCCCTGGCCACCGGCCAGACCTCGCTCGCCGCGGCCGGCGGGAAGCTCCCGGTCACCAACACCAACCGGACCGACGCCGCCCCCAAGCCCCTCACCTGCACCGACGGCGCCACGGCCGCGCCCGTGCCACGCGCCGACTCGGGCGAGGCGGTGGCCGCCTACCTGACCACGCAGCTCGCGTCCGACGGGCAGCACCTGATGCTGAAGCTGGCCGGCGCGACGCCGACGCCCGACTACACCGCCACCGCCTGGGCGGTGCTCGGCCTGGTCCAGGGCGGGCACCCGCAGCAGGCCGCCGGTGCGGTGGACTGGCTGGCGAAGGAGGGCGGCACCTGGACCAAGGGCGGGACCGACGCCGCCGCCACCGCCACGCTGCTGCTGGTCGCGCAGGCGGCGCAGCGCGACCCGGCGACGTTCGGCGGGAGCGACCTGGTCGCCCAGCTGACCGCCCTCGGCCCGGCTCCCAAGGCCGTCGCCGCGAACGGGTCGCCCACCGCGTCCGCGTCCGAGACCGCGAAGAAGGACGACGGCGGCGGACTCAGCACGTACTGGGTGCTCGGCATCGGCCTGCTCATCGGCATCGGCGGCGGCCTGCTGCTGAGCCTCCAGCGCAAGCGCGGCGCCAGGCCGTGACCGACCCCGCCCCGTTGGCCGGCCACCCACGGGTGGCCGGCTCCTCCCCGTCACCGGATGCGCCCGGCTCGGATGCGCCCGGCTCGGGTGCGTCCGGCCCGGGTGCGTCCGGCGACGCGGGCGGCCCCGCTGCCGGGCTCTCGGCCGGGCTCTCGGCCGCCGAGCGACGACGGCGGTGCTGGCGGCGGGTGGCGCCCGCGGCCGTCCGGTTCCTCGCCGGGCTGGTCACCGGGGTGCTGATCCTGCTGGTGCTCGGAGCGGCTCCCGCACAGGCGGCCGGGTACCGGTACTGGTCGTTCTGGAAGTGGTCCGGCAGCGGTTGGGCCTACCAGCAGCAGGGGCCCGCCGTGCACGTCCCGCCGGACGGCGCCGTCGAGGGCTGGCGGTTCGCCGTCAGCCCGGACGGCGGCCAGGAGGCCGCGCGACCCGGCACCCCGGGGGACTTCGCGGCCGTCTGCGGGGCGACCCCGGAGCAGAGCGGGCGCAAGCGGGTCGCCGTAGTGCTGGACTTCGGCACCCCCGCCGACGCACCCGCACGCGAGACCCCGCCCGAACCGCGCACCGCCTGCGCCGTCGTCAGCGCCCGGGCCACCTCGGCGGAGGTGCTGGCCACCGTCGCACCGCCGCTGCGGTACGACGGCAACGGGCTGCTCTGCGCCATCGCCGGCTACCCGCGGACCGGCTGCGGCGAGCAACTCGGCAACGCCGACCGGCCGTCCGCCGCCGGCACCACGCCGGTCGGCGGGTCCGGGAACGCAGCCGGAAGCGGCTCCGGGACCGACTCGCACGACGACGCCTCGTCCGGCATCGGCGGCCCCGACCTCGGCGTGATCGCCGACGTCGCCCTCATCGCCCTCCTCGTGGCGGGCGCCGTCCACCAGACGCGCCGCCGCCGATGAGGACGACGGCCGTCCGCGCACCGGGTCACCGCCGCCCCGCCCCGTAGACCGACCGACGTCCGTCGACCAGAACGGAGCGGACCGACCCGCCGACCCGCCCGGACCGTCCCACCCCGCCCCGGCTCCCCCGACCCCCGCTCCCCAGGACCCCACCGTGCCCACACCCCGTGCCGCCCGCCGCCGACCGGCGCCAGGCCCCCGCCAACTGCACCCCGGGGCCTGGTGGCTGTGGGCACTCGGCCTGGGCGCCGCCGCCACCCGGACCACCAACCCCCTCCTCCTGCTCCTCCTCGCCGCCGTCGCCGGCTACGTGGTCGCCGCCCGCCGCACCGACGCGCCGTGGTCGCGCTCCTACGGCACGTTCCTCCGCCTCGGCCTCCTCGTGCTCGGCATCCGCCTCGTCTTCGCCGTCCTCCTCGGTTCGCCGGTCCCCGGCACCCACGTCCTGTTCACCCTCCCCGAAGTGCCCCTTCCCGCCTGGGCGCAGGGGGTGCGGATCGGCGGCCGGGTCACCGCCGAGGGACTCCTCGCCGCGCTGTACGACGGGCTCCGGCTGGCCACCCTGCTGGTGTGCGTCGGCGCCGCCAACGCCCTGGCCAGCCCGGCCCGTCTGCTGCGCACCCTCCCCGGTGCGCTCTACGAGGCGGGCGTGGCCGTCGTGGTGGCGATGACCTTCGCGCCGAACCTGGTCGCCGACATCCAACGACTGCGCGCCGCCCGCCGTCTGCGCGGGCGCAGCGACCGCGGGATAGCTGCCGTCCTGAGCGTCGGACTGCCCGTCCTGGAAGGGGCGTTGGAGCGTTCGGTGGCGCTGGCCGCCGCGATGGACACCCGCGGGTTCGGCCGCACCGCCGACGTTCCGCGCAGGCTGGCCCGGGCCACGGCCGCACTCACCCTGGCCGGGCTGCTCGGCATCTGCCTCGCCGCGTACGGGCTGCTGACGGCAGGCGGCGCCGGCTGGGCGGCGCCCGTGCTCCTCCTCGGCCTGGCCGCCGCCTTCACCGGACTCCTGCTGGGCAGCCGGCGCTCCGTCCGGACCCGCTACCGCCCGGACCCGTGGGCGCTGCCCGAGTGGCTGACCGCCGGATCGGGCACGGCCGTGGCCGCGTTGACGACGTGGCTCGCCGCCGGCTACCCGGCCGCCTTCGCACCCACCGTGGTGCCGCCGACCGTCCCCGTCCTGCCGCTGACCGCCGTCCTGGCCGTCCTGGTCGGTCTGGTGCCGGCGTTCGTCACCCCGGTGCCCCGCCCCACCACGGTGACCCGCCCGGTCGGCGCGGACACCGGCCCGCCGCCGGATCCCGGACCGGACACCGGGGCCCGCACCCGCACCGGCACCCGCACCCGCACCCGCACCCGCACCGGCACCGGCACCGGCACCGACCCGAACGACGCACCGACCCCGCCCCGGAGGGCCTCGTGATCACCTTCGAGCAGGTCACCGTCCAGTACTCCGACACCGACGCGCCCGCGCTCAGCGGCGTCGACCTGACCGTTCCCGAGGGCGAACTCTGCCTTCTGGTGGGCCCGTCGGGTTCCGGCAAGTCCACCCTGCTGGGTGCGGTCAGCGGCCTCGTCCCGCACTTCACCGGCGGCGTGCTGCACGGCCGGGTCACCGTCGGCGGGCGCGACACCCGCGAGCACCGCCCCCGCGAACTCGCCGACCTGGTCGGCACCGTGGGCCAGGACCCGCTGGCGCACTTCGTCACCGACACCGTCGAGGACGAACTCGCCTACGGCATGGAGTCGCTGGGCCTCCCTCCGGACGTGATGCGGCGGCGCGTCGAGGAGACCCTCGACCTGCTCGGCCTCGCCGGCCTGCGCGACCGGGCGCTCACCTCGCTCTCCGGCGGCCAGCAACAACGCGTCGCCATCGGCTCGGTGCTCACCGTCCACCCGCGCGTCCTGGTCCTGGACGAGCCCACCTCCGCCCTGGACCCGAGCGCCGCCGAGGAGGTACTGGCCGTGCTCCAGCGGCTGGTCCACGACCTGGGCACCACCGTGCTGATGGCCGAGCACCGGCTGGAGCGCGTGGTCCAGTACGCCGACCAGGTCCTGTTGCTGACCCCCGGCGCGCCGCCCGTTCTCGGCGAACCCGCCGAGGTGATGGCGCACTCGCCGGTCCACCCGCCGGTGGTCGGACTCGGCCGGCTGGCCGGCTGGCACCCGCTCCCGCTGTCCGTCCGCGACGCCCGCCGCCGGGCCGCCGGCCTCCGCACCCGCCTGGACGGCCACCACCCCACCGGATCCCCCGCCCCCCTCGGCACGGTCCTGGCC
The DNA here is from genome assembly GCF_042722765.1 of Kitasatospora sp. NPDC058406. Taxonomy (NCBI): domain Bacteria; kingdom Bacillati; phylum Actinomycetota; class Actinomycetes; order Kitasatosporales; family Streptomycetaceae; genus Kitasatospora; species Kitasatospora sp. NPDC058406. The sequence continues at coordinate 27,505 of NZ_JBHXKE010000008.1, read as the reverse complement.
GAGGCCGGCCGCCTGGCCGTCCGTCGCGGCTCCGTCCCGGCGCTGCGCGGCGTCGACCTCGCCCTCCACGCGGGCGAGATCACCGCCCTGATGGGGCGCAACGGCGCGGGCAAGTCCACCCTGCTCGGCGCCCTGGTCGGCCTGCACGCGCCGGCCTCCGGCACCGTGACGGTCGGTGGCCGCGCCCCGCACCGCACCCGGCCCGCCGACCTGATCCGCCACGTCGGCCTCGTCCCGCAGGACCCGCGCGACCTGCTGTACGGGGAGAGCGTCGCCGCCGAGTGCGCCGCCGCCGACGGCGACGCGGGCGCCGAACCCGGCACCTGCCGCGCCCTCGTCGAACGCCTGCTGCCCGGCCTCGCCGGCGCCGCCCACCCCCGCGACCTCTCCGAGGGCCAGCGCCTCACCCTGGCCCTGGCCGTGGTGCTCACCGCCCGCCCGCCGCTCATCCTCCTGGACGAACCCACCCGGGGCCTGGACTACGCGGCCAAGGCCCGGCTCGTCGAGATCCTGCGCGCCCTGGCCGCCGACGGCCACGCCGTCCTCCTCGCCACCCACGACGTCGAGCTGGCCGCCGAACTCGCCCACCGCACGGCCATCCTGGCCGAGGGCGAGATCGTCGCGGACGGCCCGACGCCCGAAGTCGTACTCGGTTCACCGGCGTTCGCCCCGCAGGTCGCCAAGGTGCTCGCTCCGGGCCCTTGGCTCACCGTCCCCCAGGTCGCCCGCGCCCTCGCCGAGGTCGCGGAATGAGCAAGAACGGCCTGAACCGTCCCGTCCCGCTCGGTCGTCGCTCGATCACGGCCCTCCTCCTCACCTCGCTGGTCGGGGTGGCCGCGTTCGGGTGGCCGCTGCTCGCCTCCGCCGAATCGGCCCTGGTCGGCCACTCCACCGACGCCCCTTGGCTGTTCGCCCTGCTCCTCCCGCTGCTCCTCGCCGTCGTCGTCGCCCAGATCTCCGAGGGCCGCACGGCGGGCGGCGGCGCCCCCGGCCTGGACGCGAAGGCGGTCGCCCTGCTGGGCGTGCTGGCCGCCGCCGGCGCCGCCCTGCGACCGCTCGGGGCGGGCACGGCCGGGCTGGAGCCGATGTTCTTCCTGATGGTGCTCGCCGGACGGGTCCTCGGTCCGGGCTTCGGCTTCGTGCTCGGCGCGCTCTCGATGTTCGCCTCCGCCCTGCTGACCGGCGGGGTGGGGCCCTGGTTGCCGTTCCAGATGCTCGCCATGGGCTGGGTGAGCCTCGGCGCGGGGCTCCTCCCGGGCCCGGACCGCGTGCGCGGCCGGCGCGAGCTCGTCATGCTCGCCGTCTACGGGGCGGGGGCGTCCCTCCTCTACGGCATGATCATGAACCTCCAGGGCTGGCCCTACATCGCCGGGCTCGCGAGCTCGATCTCCTTCGTCCCGGGCGATCCGCTCTCCGACAACCTGGTCCGGTTCGCCGTCTACTGCCTCACCACCTCGCTCGGGTGGGACCTCCCCCGCGCCGTTCTCACCGTCACCCTCTGCCTCACCCTCGGCACCCCCGTCCTGCGCGCCCTGCGCCGGGCCACCCGCCGCGCAGCCTTCGCCGCCCCGGTCGCCTTCCACCCGCCGCGGGAGGACTGACGGCGGCGCCCCAGGGCATCGGGGTTCTCCCGGGGGCGGATCCGCGCTACCGGGAGCCGCGGCAACCGGCGCAGAGCTTCCCCGCTCCGCCGACATGACGCCCGCACATGCCGCCCCGCCCCGGACACTCGTGGTGCCGCCTCTGACCCGGGACCACGGCCACCCCGACACCCGCCGTCCGCAGGCCCGTTGAGACCGGCGAGACCGGCGGGACCGGCGGGACCGGCGGGACACCCAGCAACCGGGCGCCGAGGATCGCCCCGACGCTGCGGGTGACCTTCTCCGGCAGCGGGGCGGACAGGATGCCCGCCAGGGCGTCCGGCGCCCAGCCGCCCGCCAGCAGGCCCTCCACCCGGGCGGCCTGGTCCGTCAACGGCTTCCCCGCCAGCGCCAACCGCGGATCCCGGCGGCCGAGTTCGATCAACAGGCCCAGGCCCTCGGTCCTCCGGGGCGGCGCCGCGACCGGCCTGCCCGTCCCGGACGGAAGGACGGAAGGCTTCCCGGCTTCCTTCTCCCTCGTCGTCCTTGCCTTCGGGGAAGGGCCTCCCGCCTTCCCGGCACCTGCCGCACCGGCTCCGGCGGGCCCGGCGGCCGGGGACGCGGGAACCGGCGGCACCGTGTGAACGGCCTTTCCCACCACCGGGACTTCGTGCACCGAGACCAGCGTCCGGACCCGGCCCGAGAGGGGATCGCGCGAGGTCCGGCGGACGTAGTGCCCGGCCTCCTCCAACTCGCGCAACGCCCGGGCCACCGTCGCCCGGCCCTCGACGCTCTTCGCGGCCAGGGTCCGGACGTCCTCCCGCGCCCCGTCGGGCAGGCTGAGGAGGTACCCGAGCAGCCCACGGGCCGCCCAGCTCAGCGAGTGCTTGCGCACGACATGCCCGTTGTCGAGGATCGTGTACCCGGGCGCGTGCTTGGGGATACGATTGATCTGCATCGTGGAGCGCTTTCTCCTGGTGCCGTTCCCCGGGGTGTTGGCGCACCGCCGGGGTTTTCCTTGGAACGCTGCTGCTGAGCGCAATGATCACGCTAATCCAGCAGACCGCCCCGGAAACCCCATCCGGATCACCCGATCGGGCGGCGCACGCGCACTCACCCCGGCGCACGCCGACACCCCACAACGCGCCCTGCCCCGGCACCGACCGGCTCGACACGCACCTCGCCCGCAGCCGCGAAGCGGGACCCGACGACGGTGCGCCCCGGACGAGCCGTCCGGGGCGCACCGTCAGGAGCAGCCGGCCTCAGACCTTCGGGGCGGCGGACTGCACCACGTCGAAGGACCACAGGGTGGAGCCGCTGGCGGCCGGGCGCTGCGGGGCCTCGCCCTCGGCGGCCGGCGGGCCCTGGCGGTGGGCCGCCTGCATGGGCCCGGCGAGCCAGGCCTGGAAGGACTCCTCGTCGCGCCAGCGGGTGTAGACGAGGTACTGGTCGGTGCCCTCGACCGGGCGGAGCAGCTCGAAGTACTCGAAGCCGTCCGAGTTCTCCACCGCACCGGCCCGGGCGGCGAAGCGCTTCTCCAGCACCTCCCGCTGCTCAGCGGGGACGGTCAGGACATTGATCTTGACGACGGACACGCCGTACCTCCTCGTCCGCCCGCCCCCGACGCAAGGTCGGGGTGCGGGCCCTGTTCACTGAGAAGGCAGTCTGCTACACCTCACGCGGACGAAGCGTCGCAGGTCAGGCGATCCACGGCGGGACGACGTGGTCGCCGGTTCGGCGCGCACCACCGGTCTTGTCTCCATGGATCGCCGACGAGCAGCGGCCCGTGCCCGTCCGGCCTTCACCGGCCGGACGGGGTCTTCTGTCGCCTCAGGGGAATATTCGAGAATCAACGCCGTCCTCGGACCGATTCCACGGCATCCTGATTCGGCCTGACCGACAGCGAGGGGAGCGGCTGTGAGCCGACGACTGCGGTACATCGGAAGCAACTCGGGGAACAACGGATGCCCGACGCTCTACGAGGATGTCGAGACCGGAGAGGTGCTGGTGCAGGGCGACGCCGTCACCGACCCCGACGAAGTGGCCCAGCTCCGCAACGTCAAGCCCGGCGAGGGGTTCGTGGTCGTGCCCCGCGTGCTGCTCGCCGACTTCGCTCCGCGAGACGTGGGCCGGGAGCCCGTGCTGATCGACTTCGAGGAGTTCGACAGCATGTTCGACAGCTTCGAGCACACGGCCTTCCGGCTGGAGACCCGTCGCAGGTACCGGTCCGACGAACGAACCGAGACCTACCGCCGGTTCGTCGCCGGGCAGGATGTCGGATGGGACCTGGAGGACCCGTGGTGCCGTTCGCGCCGCGAGCAGGTGGCCCTCGGCAAGCGGTTCGAGCGGGTGAGGGTCATGGACAGCCCGCCCACCCCGGGGCAGCGGTACCTGCTCGACAACGCCGAACGGAACAGTGCCGTGGGCGAGGACATCCGGTACCTCTGGCGCGCCGACGCCGATCATCTCGGCCTTCCGGCGGAGGACACCTGGCTGTTCGACTCGCGCGTGATCGCCCTGCTGCGCTTCGACCCCGACGACGATCTGACCGGCGTGGAGCTGATCACCGACCCGGTCCAGGTGGCTCGCGCCTGCCAGGTCCGGGACGCTGCCCGGCACTTCGCCACGCCGCATCGGGCGTTCGTCGCCGGGGTACCGTCCGGCGTGTGACCACCGACTTCCGACAAGCGAGAATCGCCCTCGGCCTACGGCTCCGCGAGCTGCGCACCGAGGGCGGTCTCACGGGCCGGCAACTGGCCGAGCACCTGGGCTGGACCCAGTCCAAGGTCAGCAAGCTGGAGACCGGCCGACAGACCGCCACCCACGACGACCTCAGGGCTTGGGCAACGGGTGTCGGCCGGCCTGGCGCGGGGCCCGAACTGACGGCCAGGTTGCGGGCGTTCGAGTCGCAGTCCCGGTCATGGCGACGGCAACTCGCGGCCGGACACCGGCCGGTGCAGGACACGCTGACGATCGAGTACGAGCGGTCGACGGTCATGCGCGCCTGGGAAGGCTCCATGATCGTCGGCATGCTCCAGACGGCCGACTACGCCCGACACGTGTTCAACGCGTACGTGGACCTCCACCGGTCGCCGCGCGATGTCGAGGAGGCGGTACGAGCCCGCGTTCGACGGCAGGAAACCCTCTACCGGCCGGGCAAGCAGTACCGCATCGTCATGTGGGAGGCCGCGCTGCGTGCCCGGCTCTGCCCGCCCGCCGTCATGGCCGCTCAGTTGGACCGGCTCAGCGGCGTGATCGGCCTGGACACCGTCACCCTGGGCATCGTGCCGTTCGAGGCCCAGCTCGCCCTTCCGCCCGCCAACGGTTTCTGGATCTATGACGAACGGCTTGTCATTGTCGAGGACTGGCACGCGGAACTGTGGCTGGACCAGGCGGAGAACGTGGCCCTGTACGCGCGCGCCTGGGAAACGATGGCCGGCGCAGCCGTCTTCGGACCGGACGCCCACAGGGTTCTGGCGCGGTGCCGTAGGGCACTCGGAGCCGTCTGAGGAATCCTCGCGCATCCGGCCCGCGAGCCCTGGAATATTCGAGAATCACAGGCCCATCGGTGGTTCCCGCAGGCATAGCGTGCCGGCCAAGGAGCTTCGACCGACGCGGAAGGCCCACCCGTACCCCCTGAAGGACCCGCCGCCCCCGGCCGGTCCTCACCCACGAAGGGCTCGGCGATGCGCCGTTGACGACCGAGCAGCGTCAACGGCGGACGGCACTGCCGACCCGCTCGGACCGCCGCCGCGCAGAGCCCCGCCCGTCCGTCCCCGATGGCGGACTGCAGGATCCATGGCCGCAGAAGCGGATCGGGTCCGACCTCAGAGTCAGGAGAGTCCACATGATGTCGATCAGCACGGAGCGGATCACGGGCCGGTCCCTCGTCGACCCGGCCCTGTTCGAGCGGATGGTCACCCGGATCGCCGGAGAGGAGGAGATGGACCTCGCGCTCGCCGAGCGAGTCATGGACCAGGCCCTCGCCTTCCTGGGAGCGTGCGCAGTCAACCCCGGCGCCAGGCTCGCCCCGTCGAGCCTGGTGGACATCGGATGGCACACGTTCATCCTGCACACCGCCGACTACGCCGAGTTCTGCCGCTCGCTGTCCGGCCGGTTCCTCCACCACGTGCCGACCGAGGGCGCGGGCGAGTCCGCCGAAGGCGTCGGCATCGCCACCACGGTGGCCGTCATCGGGGCGAGCGGGTACGCCGTGGACCCCGAACTGTGGAGCATGTCCGCCGAGTGTTCCGAGGGCAGCGGAGGAGACGGAAGCGACACCAGCGGCAGCGGTAACTGCTCGCAGTGCCACCGCGGTTGCCACAGCAGCTAGGAGCCGATCAGATCGCCCGCCCAGCCCTGCGGTCCGGGACCGGGCGGGCCCGACCCCGAGGAACCCCCGATGGCCGACATCTGGAAGCAGCTACCGGACGCCCTGCGCATCAGCATCGAAGGGCGGACCGGCACGGTGACCGCCGCCGTGCCTCCCACGGCGGGAACGGTGTCCGACTTCGCCGCCACGCTGGAGACGACCGGCGGGCCGGTCTTCTGCAAGGCCGTGCGCGAGGACAACCCGAAGGCGTGGATGCACCGCCTGGAGTCCGTCGTGAACTCCGTGCTGCCGCCGCACATCGCGCCCCGCATGCTCTGGAAGGTCGAGGCCGGCGGGTGGCTGGCCCTGGGGTTCGAGCACGTTCCCGGCAGGCACGCGGATCTTTCTCCGGGGTCCGCCGACCTGCCGTTGGTCGCCCGGACGCTGGAGACGCTCGCCGGAACACTGACCCCGGCGCCGCCCCTGCGCGCCTTCAGCCTGGCCGATCGGTGGTCGGGACAGGACTTCTGGCACCACCTCGGTAACCGGCACCGGGACCGACTCGATCCGTGGACCGTGGCACGGCTGGACACGCTGGTCCTGGCCGAACGCGAAGCACCCGACCTGATCGACGGCAGGACCCTGGTCCACACCGATCTGACCGGGCCGAACCTCCTCGTGGACGGCGCAGCCGTGCGCGTCGTCGACTGGGCCTTCCCCGCCCCCGGCGCCGCATGGGCCGACACGGCTTACGTGGTCGTCCGGCTGATCGAGGCAGGGCACACTCCCGAGCGCGCCGAGCGGTGGGCCGACGGCGTCTCCCTGTGGCGTGCCGCGCCCCACCGGTCCGTCACGGCCTTCGTCGCGATCCTCACCGGCTTGTGGACCCTCCGCGCCGCCGAGACGCCCGGGCGGCAGTGGGACGCCCTGGGCGCTCACGGACTCGCCTGGCTTCGCCACCGTCTCGGGTAGCCGCCCGGAACAGGTCCGGCCGCCGACGCCTCCGCGCAGCAGCCGGACCTCCGCACCCTCAGTCGGGGAAGGCGGGCCGAGCACGGCAGGCGAGCACCCCGGTCGATCGCCGTCGCAGGTCAGGCGATCCACGGCGGGACGACGCGGTCGCCGGTCTCCGGGTTGACGGCCCGTGACGGGGTCGGGGAGGCGACCACGGCGGTGAAGCCGCCCTCGGAGCTCATCCGGCGGACGACCTCGGCCGGCAGGACGAGGGTGTCCCCGGCGGCGACCGCCAGGGCTTCACCCGCCAGGTCGACGGCGGCGGAGCCGGTGAGGAAGGTCCACACCTGCTCGGTGTCCATGGCGTGGCGGGGGCCCGAGCTCCCGGGTGCCATCTCGACCTTCCAGAGCGCGAGGCCCGTACCGCCCTGGGCGGGCGAGGCGAAGGTGGTCATGACGGCGTTGGGCGTCTCGGTACGACGGGCCTCGGTACTGCGGATGACGGACAAGAGCGGTTGACCCCCTACAATGGACAATCAAGTTGTCTATATAGTCAATGAGGTTGTCGATCGTGTCAAGGGAGAACGACCCGCAGCAGGACGAGGCCCCCCGGACCACGCCCGAATCCCGGGCGCAGCCCGGCTACGAACTGCCGCTCCGCCTGCTGCTCGCCTTCCGGGTGATCATCGACGAGCTGCACGAGCGCATCGCCCGCGAAGGCCACCCGGACCTCCGGCCGATGCACGGCTTCGTCTTCCAGGCGATCGGGCCGGAAGGCACCACGGCGGTCGAGCTGGGGCGGCGCCTCGGCGTCTCCAAGCAGGCCGCCGGCAAGACCGTCGAGCACCTCGAACAGCTCGGCTACGTCGAACGCGGGACCGATCCGGCCGACGCCCGGCGCAAGGTGGTCAGGTTGACCCCCCGCGGTGTCGACTGCCTCGTCCGCTCCGCCCGGATCTTCGAGGAGCTGCGCGGACAGTGGTCCGCGACCCTCGGCGGCGAGGAACACCTGCGCGCCCTGGAGGCGGCCCTGCGCACCCTCGCGCCCGGGGACCCGTTCCGGCTGGACACCCCGCGCTGGTTCGGGGCCCCGTAGCGAGGGGCGACGGGGAGAGAGGGGAGGAAGGGGAGAGAGGGGAAGGAGGGGAGGAAGAAGAGAGAGGAGAGGGAGCGTCAGAAGGAGCGGCCCTCGCCGTGGTAGGGCAGCTCGTGCCCGACCGGGTCCGGGCGGTCGCGGCGGTCGGCGCAGAGCGTCGAGGAGAGCCGGGTGAGCAGTGCGGCGAGGTCGTCGAACTGCTTCTCGTCCCAGTCGCCCAACAGGTCCGCGAGCTGCTCCCGGCGGGCGGCGACCAGCTTGAGCGCCACCTCCTCGCCCGGCTCGGTGAGCCGCAGCGGGAGGCCGCCGGTGCGGGACGCCAGGCCGTTGCCCTCGACCTCCCGCACCGCCTCCTCGACCACCGCGAACGGGACGATCCGACGCTCCGCCAGTTCGGCGGGCTCGACCGACCCCTGGTGGTGCATCTGGAGCAGCAGCCAGCTGGACGCGGGTTTCAGGTCGAGCCCCGCGGTGGCGGTGATCCGTTTGAACAGGTCGCGCCGGGCCTCCCGACTGCTCAGCACGGACAGCGCCCGGCTGATCTCGTCCAGCGAGGAGCGCTGCACCGGGTTGAGGCCGATCGACTCGCTGAGGTCGGGAGCGGTCACGGTGGTCCGCAGCTTCTGCTCCTTCAGGAACAGCGAGAGCACGAACGCCACCACGGCGACCGGCACCGCGTAGAGGAAGACCCGGGTGATCGACTCCGCGTACGCGTGGTAGATGTCGGCCTGCGTCGCGGCCGGCAGGCCGCTGATGACGCGCGGGTCCGAGGTGATCGCGTCGGGGTTGAAACCGGGTGGGAGCGTGGCGCCCGCCAGGGCGGTCCGCAGCCGGTCGTTCAGCCCGGACGCGAAGATCGTCCCGAAGATCGAGACGCCGAAGGAGGCGCCGATCGAGCGGAAGAAGGTGGCGCCCGCGGTCGCGACGCCCAGGTCCTCGTACCCGACCGAGTTCTGCACGATCAGCACCAGGACCTGCATCACCAGGCCCAGTCCGAGGCCGAAGACCAGGAAGTAGCAGCTCATCTCGAAGGTGCTGCTGTGCTCGTCCAGCCGGGAGAGCAGCAGCAGGCCGACGACGGTGACAGCCGTCCCGGCGATCGGGAACGCCCGGTAGTGGCCGGTGCGGGCCACGATCTGACCGGAACCGATCGACGTGGCGAGCATGCCGAGCACCATCGGCAGCATGTGGATGCCCGACATGGTCGGCGAGACCTGCATGACCACCTGGAGGAACGTGGGCAGGTAGGTCAGCGCGCCGAACATCGCGAAGCCGATGACGAAGGAGATGACGGCCACCAGGCTGAACGTCCGGGACCTGAAGAGGCGCAGCGGCAGGACGGGTTCGGCCGCCGCCCGCTCGGCCAGGACGAAGGCGACCAGCAGCAGCACGCCGAGCACGCCCAGCCCGACGATCTGCCACGAGCCCCACGCCCAGGTGGTGCCGCCGAGCGAGGTCATCAGCACCAGACAGGTCGCGACGGACGCGATCAGTACCGTGCCCAGGTAGTCGATCCGGTGACTCCGCTTCACCTCCGAGCCGTGCAGCACGGTGGCGATCACCACCAGGGCGACCACGCCGACCGGCACGTTGATGTAGAAGACCCAGCGCCAGCTGAGGTTGTCGACGAAGAGCCCGCCGAGCAGTGGACCGAGCACGCTGGTGACGCCGAAGACCGCGCCGAAGAGGCCCTGGTACTTTCCGCGGTCCCGGGGGGCGACCAGGTCGCCGACGATGGCCTGGGAGAGCACCATCAGGCCGCCGCCGCCCAACCCCTGGAGCGCGCGGAAGGCGATCAGCTCGCCCATGTTCTGGGCGATGCCGCAGAGCACCGAGCCCAGCAGGAAGATCACGATGGAGGCCTGGAAGAAGACCTTCCGGCCGTACATGTCGCCGAGCTTGCCCCAGAGCGGGGTGGCCGCGGTGGAGGCCAGCATGTAGGCGGTGACCACCCAGGAGAGGTGTTCGAGGCCGCCGAGGTCGCTGACGATGGTGGGCAGGGCGGTCGAGACGATGGTCTGGTCGAGCGCGGCGAGGAGCATCGCCAGCAGCAGGGCGCCGATCGGCACCCAGAGGTTGGGGGCGTTGGCCTCCGGAGGGCCCGGCTCGCTCACCGGGGCCCGGTCGGGGCCTCGGTCGGACGCGGCGATCGGATCCGTCATGGCGTCTCCGTAGCGGTGTCAGCGGTGTCGGCGGTGTCGGCGGCAGTGGTGGTGCCGGGGGCAGCGGTGGCGGCGGTCACGGCAGCCCGGTGCGCCCGGGGGCGCCGTTCGGATGATCACTCCCGATTCACCATGCTGTCAGAAATGCCCGGATTTGCTCCGTTCAGTTGAGCCGAACGTAAGCGGCACCGCCATGCGCCCGACATGTGGACGCCGGGCCTGCCACACCGACCGTTCATCAGTTCCCAACCGACACCAACCGGCACAAGGCCCCCACACCGGGCCGGACGCCCCTGTCCCGTCTCAGGGACGTCCTGCATAATCAGGCCCGTCCGCCACCTGGAACACGAGTCCGAGTCCGGGAGACCGAGCGAGAACCGAGGAGGGCCGGCCGATGCCGGACCAGCACTGCCCGACGTGCGGCACCGTGCGCTCCGCCGGGTGCAGGTGCTTCCCGGACCGCGCCCTCGACGAGACCACCGTCCTGCCGCACATGGAGGGCCCGCCGCTGGTCCGCCCGTACGTGCCGCAGGCGGTCGGGCAGCTCTCGGACGGCCCGTCGGACGGGACCGCCGGCGATCCGTTCGCCACCACGGTGCCGCCGTCGGCCGCCCGGCCCCGGACGGCCCCGACGCCCCCGCCGCCGGACCGTCCTCCGGTCGCCCCACCGCTGGGCCCGGACGCCGACGCCTACGCGACGACGGTGCTCCCGCCGCTCGCGTCGGCCCCCCAGTTCCCCCCGCCGTTCCCCCCGCAGCACCAGCCGTACGCCGCGTCGCCGCCCGAGGGGCTCCCGCCCGCCGAGCCCGCCGCTCCCGAGGCCGGCGAACTCGGTGTCTTCCCGTTCGCCCACGACGCCCACGGCTCCGCGTCCCACTCCGCCGCGACCGACGGCGCCGCGCCCGCCCCCGGCGGCCGGGCCGCCCGGCGCGCGGCCGAGCAGGACGCGGGTCCGGTCCCGCTCGCCCGGCGCAGGGGGGTGCTGGTCGCGGCCGGCGCCGCGCTGCTGGCGGTCACCGTCGGCATCGCGTACGCGGTGACGCCCTCCGCCGAGCCGGAGCGTCTGGCGGTGCCCGTCCCCACCACGACAGCGGCGCCGGCCCCGGTCGACCCGACCACCCCGGCCCAGCCGAGCCCGAGCGCGCCGGCGCCCACCAGCAGCTCCCCGAGCCCGACCAGGACGACCGCCAAGCCGAGCCCGACCCGGTCGACGGCCACCACCGCGGCGCCCGCGCCGATCACCCCGCCCGTGAGCGCCGCGCCCCCGGCTCCGGCACCGGCTCCCGACCCGGTCCCCCCGGCGCCGAGCCCCTCCGCCGAGACGCCACCCGCCACGACGCCCACCCCCACCCCGACGCCCGCTCCGACGGCCACCTCGACGCCGACGCCCACCTTCCAGCCACTGAAGTACGGGATGAACGGGCCGGAGGTCCTCACCCTGCAGAAGAAGCTGGCCGTCGTCATGTGCTGGATGAGCGTCCCGACGACCAGCAACTTCGACCGTCGAACCGAGAGCTCCGTCGCCTACTTCCAGGTGCTGCAGGGGGTGCAGGGCGACGAGAGCGGGGTCTACGGGCCCCACACGGCCGCCGCCCTGGCGAAGCGCACCACCTGCTGAACCGGCCCGGCACCCCGTCGGTCGGGGGCCGGGCCGGCTGCGGCAGGACTCCGGGCGTCAGCCGGTGATCGCCTGGAAGATGCTGAACCCGGCCATCAGCACCATCACACCCGCCGCCACGCGGATGATCATCTTCATCGGGACGTGCTTCAGCAGCTTCTGCCCGCCCAGGATCGCGATCCCGGCGACGGCGCAGAGCGCCAGCCAGGCGCCCAGACCCACCGCGAGCGGGTCGGCGTACTTGGCGGCAAGGTTGGCGGTCATGATCTGGGTGAGGTCGCCGAACTCGGCGATCGCCACGACCACGAAGCTGGCTCCGGCGACCTTCCAGAAGCTGTTGGCGGTGGGCTCCTTGGCCTCGTGCCCGTCCTCGTCGCCACCGCCGTGGAAGAGCAGCATCGCCGCGCCGGCCAGGAACAGCACGCCGGTGACGCCCTCCACCCAGCGGTGCGGCAGCAGCGAGAGCAGGTGCCCGGCGACCAGGGCGATGCCCACCTGGAGGGCGAAGGCGGCGGCGATGCCGGCGAAGACGTAACCGGCGCGGTACTTGGCGCCGAGCATCAGACTGGCCAGGGCGGTCTTGTCCGGCAGTTCGGACAGGAAGACGATGCCGAAGGTGATCGCGGCTACGGTCAGGCTCATCGGGGGTTCGGTCCCTCGGGTCGGGCCGCCGGACTCCCGCGGCTCCGTCAGGGGACGCTTCGGCCCGACAGCGCTGGTTGGAACATCACAGCACTGCGGCCGAAGGTCTCGCCGGCACCCCTGTGCGGTGTGCCCCGGGCGCCGGGCCCCGCAGGGGGCCAGTATGTCGACGGTCCGGTGGAGGGCTACTCCCCTTCAACGGCACCCACCCTACCCGATCCCCTCCCCCGGCCGCCCGGCGCGGACCAGACCGCGGCCCACCAGCTCCAGCACCGCCACGACCGCCACCGCCTCCACCACCAGCAGCCCGACCAGCACGAACAGTTGCACGGCGCCCGCCTGGACCGGTGACGCCCCGCCGAGCAGCATGCCGACGAAGGCGCCGGGCAGCGTGACCAGGCCGACCGTCCGGGTCTGGTCGAGCGCCGGGACGAGTGAGGTGGCGGCCGCGCTGCGGCAGATCTCCAGCCGGGCGTCCCGCTCCTCGAAACCGAGCGCCAGCGCGGCCTCCACCTCGCCGTGCCGCTGCCGGAGCTCGTCCAGGGCGCGCCGGCCGGAGAGCGAGGTGGCGGTGAGCGCACCGCCGATCAGGATGCCGGAGACCGGGATGACGGAGAGGCCCTCGGGCGGCAGGAGCCCGGTGCCGAGCAGCAGCGCGAGCACCGGCAGCACCCCGGCCCCGATCGGCGCGGCCGCCCACATCCAGGCGCGACCGCCCCCGCCGGGCATCCCCTCTCCACCGGCCGCCCCCTCTCCGCCCGCCGCTTCCTCGGCGCCCGCGCCCGCCGTGCGCCGCCCGCCGGGCATCCACCGGCCGACGGCCGCCCGCAGACCGCTCCGCACGCGCCGCCCGCCGCCCGTGCGCGGGCCGTCCACCATCCGCTGCCCGGCGGTCCGCACCGCGACCGCGAACATCAACAGCACGAAGAGCACCGACCACCCGAGCGAACCGGCCACCCAGCTGATCACCACGGCGACGGCAGCCAGCTGCACCACCGCGCGCAGCCCGGCCCGGAGCACCGCGGACCCGTGCCCGAGCCGACCCCACCCGGCGACCGCGACGGCCGCGGCCAGCAGCAGCGCGGTGACCACCCCGAGCGCCGGGGTGACCGGGAGCAGTTGGTCCTGCGCGGCCGCGAGCGCCGCCACGGGTCAGATCCAGCTGGTGAACCACATCCGGTCCTGCCAGGACGTCATCGGGATCACCTCCGCCGTGTACAGCGGGTGGAAGAAGGCGAAGCAGGCCATGATCGCCAGCACGATCACCCCGGCCCCGGCCGCACCGATCCGTCGCCGCTCGGGCGTGCACCCCTCCGGCCCGAGCATCGCTCCGAGCATCTGGGCGACGGCCAGGCAGAGGAAGGGGACGAGCACCACCATGTAGAAGGAGAAGACGGTCCGCTCCTGGTACTGGAACCACGGCAGGTAGACGCCGGCGACGCCGCAGAGCACCGCGCCCGACCGCCAGTCGCGGCGGAAGAACCAGCGCCACAGCAGGTAGAGGAGCGCGAAGCAGGCCGCCCACCAGAGCAGCGGCGTGCCCAGGCCGAGGATCTGCGACGCGCAGCCGCCGGACGCGGTGCACCCGCGCTGCCCGTTCGGCACCTGCTCCCAGTACATGGAGACCGGACGGCCCTGGACCAGCCAGCTGAACGGGTTGGACTGGTAGGTGTGCGGGGTGCTCAGGCCGGTATTGAAGTCGTACATCTGGGCGTGGTAGTGCCAGAGGCTGCGCAGTGGCGCCGGCACCCAGCTCATCGGGACCTGCGGGAGGGGGACGCCGAGGAAGCTGTCCGCGGAGAGCCCGGCCCGGTCGTCGGCCCAGTGCCGGTCGAAACCTCCGCCGGTGCCGCCCCTGCCGCCGCCGGTGAACAGCCAGCCGGCCCAGCCGCCGACGTAGACGACGAAGGCGACACCGACCGTGGAGAGGAAGGCGGGCAGCGCGTCGCGGCGGAGCATCGAGCGCCAGGGACGGCGGGCGCCGGCCCAGCGCCGACCGGACTGGTCCCAGAGGACGGTGAGCAGGCCGAAGGCGGCGAGCACCATGGCGCCGTTCCACTTGACCCCGCAGGCGGCGCCGAGGAACACACCGGCGGCGATCCGCCACGGGCGCAGGCCGAGCCGGACGGCGTCACCGCCGTAGGTGTCCCGGACGGCGGCCAACCGGACCCGGGCGTGGTCGCGGTCGACGAGCAGCGAACCGAAGGCGGCGAGCACCAGGAACATCTGGACGCCGTCCAGCAGGCCGACCCTGCTCATCACCAGCTGGAGGCCGTCGACCGCCATCAGCAGGGCGGCGGTGCAGCCGATCAGGGTCGAGCCGAAGAGCCGGCGGCCGATCCGGGCCAGCATCAGCACGGCGACCGTGCCCAGCAGCGCGGTCATGAACCGCCAGCCGAAGGGGTGCAGGCCGAAGGCCCACTCGCCGAGGGCGATGACCCACTTGCCGAGCGGCGGGTGGGCGATGAACTCGGGGGCCGCGGTGAGCGGGATGTGCTGCGGGACGCCCAGGATCTCGGAGTTGGCGTTCTCCGGCCAGGTGCCCTCGTAGCCCTGTCGCAGCAGCGACCAGGCGTCCTTGGGGTAGTAGGTCTCGTCGAAGACGAAGGCGTTGGGGTACCCGAGGTTCCAGAACCGCAGGAGTCCGGCGAAGAGCGCCACACCGATCGGGCCGAGCCAGTCGGCCCGGTCGGCCGCCTTGCGCAGCAGCCCCCGCCGCCCCGGTTCCGGGGCTGCGGGGGCTGGTGGTGCGGGTGGGTGCGTGAGCGCCACTTGCGTCATAGCCTCGCCGATTTCGCCTGTCTCGCCTGTGCCGGCCGGGGCCGGGCGGTCAACAGCCACTGACACTATGTGCCGGTGGTCGCGAAGCCAAGCGCGACGGGCGCCGTCCAGGTGACCTGCTCGATCCTGGTCCGGCGCCCGTTTCGTACACCTGTCCCACCCGGTGGCGGGCTCCCCCGGCGGTCACCCGTCGTGATCGCCCGCTGCCGTCGCCCGCCCCCGTCGCCGCTGCCGTCGCGCGCGGCCCGCGCCCCGCGGTCGGGACGCCGGTCGCGCGCCCGGCGTCACGCCGCGGTCTGGAGCTCCCGGACCACCGGGACCGGCGTGCGGACCACGGCCGGGGCCGCGTTGTCCTGGGCCGCGGTGAGGTACGGCCGCAGGCGCAGCGCCATCACCACGATCAGCACGGTGCAGCCGGCCATCGCCGCCAGGTAGAGCGGCCAGGTGCCGGAGCCGACCAGCAGCACGCCCACGGCCGGGCCGACGGCGATCGCGATCTGCTTCACGAGGGCGTAGCCGGAGTTGTAGGTGCCGAGCAGCCGGGCCGGGGCGAGGTCCGCGACGATCGGGCCCAGGGTGGGCGCGAGCAGCGACTCGCCGACGCCGAACAGGGCGTAGATCGAGACGATCGCGACGGTGGCCGCCATCGTCTCGGTCCGGATCAGACCGGCGACCAGGGCCATCGTCCAGGCGCCCAGCCAGACCACTCCGGCGGCGGCCATCGCGGTGGTCCGCCGGCGGCGGGCGGTGATCCGCACCACGAACATCTGCAGCACCACGATGGTCAGCGCGTTGGCGCCGATCGCGATGCCCAGGGTGGAGGGGGCGGTGCCGACGGTGTCGGTGGCGAACGCCGCGACGCCGGACTCGAACTGGCCGTAGCAGGTGAAGAAGATCAGCCCGGCGAGCAGGCAGAGCCGGAACATCGCCTTGTCGGCGACCAGGGCGCGCAGGCCCTGCGGACCGCCGGCCTTCTCCTGGACCGCCACCGGCGCGGCGTTCGGGATCCGGGCGGTGCCGGTCACCAGGGCGAGGCCGAGGAAGGTCGCGGCCTCGATGGTGAAGAGCCGGGTCAGGCTGGCCGGGTCGGCGACGTCCACGATCTGCCCACCGACCAGCGCGCCGATGCCCATGCCCAGGTTGATCAGCGTGAACTGCAGAGCGAAGGCGTGCGAACGGGTCGCGGCCGTCGAGCAGCGGACGATCATGGTGGCGAGCGCCGGCTGGCAGGTGGTGACACCCGCGCCGAACAGGAAGGAGGAGACCAGCAGGGCCGGGGTGTCGGTGGCGTGACCGAAGGCGAACGCGCCGGTGGCGGCGAGCGCGGCGCCGGCGAGCAGCACCGGACGCGGGCCGTACCGGTCGATGCCGCGGCCGGTGAACGGCAGGACGGCGAGCGCGGCCAGCGCGAAGACGGTGAACACCATCCCGGCGGCCAGCGACCCCAGTCCCCGCACCTGGTCCACGTACACGAACATGTACGGCATCGTGAACCCGCTGCCGAACGCGCTGAGCGCGTTGCCGATCTGGACGCGGCGCAGCGGGCCGCCCGCCCCGCGACGCTGCTGCCTCTGCTGCTTCACCGTGCCGGTCACCGTGCACACCCCTTCGTCGAGCTCCGCCAA
This sequence comes from Kitasatospora sp. NPDC058406, assembly GCF_042722765.1. Classification (NCBI taxonomy): domain Bacteria; kingdom Bacillati; phylum Actinomycetota; class Actinomycetes; order Kitasatosporales; family Streptomycetaceae; genus Kitasatospora; species Kitasatospora sp. NPDC058406. The sequence continues at coordinate 10,735 of NZ_JBHXKE010000008.1, read as the reverse complement.
GGCCGGATCCGTCAAGGATCCGTTGGCTTTCACTGGATACTCTTAAGGCCGGAAGACTTAAGAGCTAAAGTTTGACCCTAAAGTCTTAGCACTGGAAGAGTGCTGAGTCAAAGGCTTAAGGAGTGCACCTCTTCATGCGACACTGGTCGGCATGACTGCAGAGAAGCCCGCGCCGGCCACCGACCGCGAGTTGGGCATCGCCGAGCAGGTGGCCGTCTACCAGCGGGAATTCCCCATGGTGGATCCGCAGGTGGAGACCATCGTGCAGACGCTCTCCCGGGTCGCCCGGCGGATGACCGTCGCCTACGACCGGCAGCTCACTGTGCTGGGAATCACCTCGGCGGAGTGGGAGGTGCTCAAGGCGCTGGTGGTCTCGGGCAGTCCGTACCAGCTGGGGCCCGGCGAGCTGGCCAAGCGGCTCGGACTCACGCCGGCCGCGATGACCCACCGGATCGACCGGATGGTCACCGAGGGCCTGGTCACCCGGGAACGGGACGAGGCCAACCGGGTCCGGGTGATCATCGAGCTGACCGACCTCGGCCGCGACAAGTGGCTGGAGTCGATGCGGATGGCCGCCGGCTTCGAGGAGGAACTGCTCCAGGACGTCGTGGGCGAGGACCGCACCGTCCTCTCCGGGATCCTGGCGCGGATGCTCCGCCGGATCGAGGAGAGCCAGCCGGACGCCCTCGGCCGCACCGCCGACCTGGGCTGACGGCCCGCGAACGACAACAGTCCGGCCCACCGGGGAGACTCCCCCGGCGGGCCGGACTGCTGTGTACTGCGGTGCACTGCGGTGCGAGGGTCCGTCAGGCCCTCGAACACTCGGGCACTCGGGTCTCCGCTCCGCGGATCTCCAGGTGCACGGGCGTTCAGGTGCTCAGGTGCTCAGGTGGTCGAACCGGGGGGTTCAGCAGGGACCGTTGTCGGTCCAGACGCCCCACTGGCCGGCCAGCGACGGGTCGTCGCCCTTGGTCCACCACTTGTTGGTGTAGTAGCGACCCTTCCAGGAGACCTTGGTCGGGGTGGCGTAGGTGGTGGCCGAGTCCCAGCTCGGGGCAGCGGCGCAACCCGGCGGGGTGGTCGGCGGCGTCGTCGGAGGAGTCGTCGGCGGGGTGGTCGGAGGCGTCGTCGGCGGCGTGGTCGGCGGGGTGGTCGGAGGCGTGGTGGGCGGCGTGGTCGGCGCGGCCGGGCAGGCGGCGGCGGAACCGTTGGTGGCCTCGACCATCTTGTCGAACAGCGCGGTCTTGGTGCCCAGGTCGTACAGCGAGAAGGCGAAGGAGCCGCCGAGGCCGTTGCAGTGGGCGTAGTCGATCTTCGCCTGGATCGAACGGGCGTCCTCACCCGACCAGAACGTCGAACCGTCGTAGAAGTACGTGGTCTTCGCGGTGTCGTCCCAGAAGGTCTTCGCCGGGTTGTCGACGAAGCCGGCCAGCTCCTTGTACATCTGGATGCCGGGGACGTTGCCCGAGAGCGCGGCACCCGCGGCGGGGCCGGTGGCGGGCTGGAAGAGGCCGTTCTTGCCGTTGTTCTGGACGCCGGTCCAGCCACGGTAGTAGAACGGGACACCCACGTTGATCTTCTTGGCGGGGAAGCCGCCGGGGATGCCGTAGTCCGGGTCACCCGCGGTGTACGCCTTGATCGCCGCGTCGACCGAGTACTTGCCGTTGCCCGGCTTGGCCGGGGTCATCGGGTCGTTCGGACCGGAGTAGATCGGGGCCTGGTGGTTGGTCGGGCCCTTGGCGTCCCACGCACCGTGCATGTCGTAGGTCATGATGTCCAGGAACGTCAGGTACTGACCGATCTTGTCGGTCTCGACGTTCCGGATCTTGTCCTGGCCGGCGCCGACCGCCGCCGCGGTGGCGTAGGTCTTGTTGTCGGCCTTGCCCTGGGCGTCGAGCTGCTCACGCAGCTCCTTCAGCAGCAGGGTGAAGTTCTGCTTGTCGTTCGGGCTCTCCAGGTTGCCGGCGTGGCCGCCACCGCCCGGGTACTCCCAGTCGATGTCGATGCCGTCGAAGATGCCGGCCGCCGAGCCCGGGCCGCCGTAGCCGGCGTCGACCGGCAGGTTGCCCTTGATGAACATGTCGATGCAGGACGAGACCAGCTTCTTGCGGGAGGCATCCGTGGCCGCCGCCGCCGAGAAGAACTTGGAGTAGGTCCAGCCGCCCAGCGAGATCAGGATCTTGAGGTTGGGGTTCTTCGCCTTCAGCTTCTTCAGCTGGTTGAAGTTGCCCGCGATCGGCTGGCCCCAGGCGTCGCCGACGCCGTCGACCGAGATGTCCGGACCGAAGCTCTTCTGGTAGTCCGCGAACGCGTCGCCCGCGCCGTCACCGGCGTTCGGGTTGTTGTCGTCCTGGTTGGCCGCCTTGGTGGCCTGGAAACAGGAGAGGTTGGTCGGGTGGATGTTGGCGAACGAGTAGACCAGGTAGTCCAGCTTCCCGGCCACGCCGGTGTCCTGGATCGTCTTGGGGTAGTACGCGTTCGCGTAGATCGACCACTGGTCGAAGTAGGCGACCTTGATGCCGCCGCTGGTGGCGGGCGCGCCGGTGGTGTTGGTGACGGCGGCGTTGGCCGCGGTCCCGCCGGAGAGGGCGAGGCCCGCGCCGAGCAGCAGGGAGGCCGTGGTACCGGCGGCGATCGCGGTCAGGCTCTTGGACCGCCGACGACGGCCGCCCTCCTGAACCGGGGCCCCGGCCCTTTCGATGCGTGAACGGAGCATGGGTGCGTGACTCCTGGTGTGGGGGATTCCGTCCGTCCCGGGCGCTCGTACGGGGTGGGGCCGTACGACCAGGACATGACAGAACGGGATGGGGAATCGAGCGAGAGCATGCCTTCGACGGACGCCGGGAGAAGCCGAACCGGCGCCAGTGGCGAACCACTGACGCCGGTTCAGGGGCTCCCTGCACCTGGGCACTAAAATGGACTAGACCAACTACCCCGTCAAGGGGTGATGTTGAGGCTTGAGCCGCCCTTAAGGTTCCCCCGTGACCGGGCCGACCCCACTGACCTGCGGGTCAGCGGGGTCGGCCGGGCCGGAGCAGGCGACCGGTACCGGCCGCCGGCGGCTCAGTACCGCACGGCATTGGCGACTACGGCCTTGACCGAGCCCGTGAGGTCCCGGTTGCTGCGCGCGGTCCCCTGGCCGCTCTGTCCGGCCGCCACGTCCGAGATGTTGACCACCGCCGCGTCCAGCACGTTGCCGGAGTCGTCGGTGAAGTTGACCTGGACCACGTACCGGTTGGCCTGCTGCTCGTGGTTGTTCACGGTGACCGGCACCTCGACCTTGCCGTCCGAGGCGGTGGTCACCGCACCCAGCGACGTGTCCCCCTTGGCATCCAGGCCGCCCTTGATCCCGGCGATCGCCGAGGACGCCGCGGCCTGCGCCGACGCGGCGGACGACGAGAGCCCGCCCGCCACCGACGCGGCCGCCGAGGAGAGCCCACCCGCCGCCGAGGACAGCGCCGAGCTCGCCGCCGACGCGGCGGCCGAGGCGGCGCCCGCGATCCCCGACTGCACCGCGGCGGCGGCCGAGGAGACGGCGCTGCTCGGCGCGGAGTCCGAGGAGCAGCCGGCCAGTGCGGCCCCGCCGAGCACCGCGGCGCCCAGCACCGCCGCCAGCGCCCGGCGCGGACGGCGGACGGCCGGCGCGGCCTGGTCCTGGACGGTGGGCCGGGGCGGGGCGGCCCGGTCCCGCGCGGTCGGCCCGGGCCGGGCGACGGTCCGGCGGGACGGAGCCGCAGTGCGGCTGAGCGGCTGGCGATCCATCGGGGTCCTCGATTCTGGCCTGCGCCGGAGGGCCCGGCACGCCTCCCGCCCACCCTCCGGGGGCCGGGGCGGGCCTGCCATCAGGGCTGGTGCGTTCGGGTGAGCACCCTCCGGAGCCGCCCCCGGGGCACCCGGGCGGGAGCCCGGCGGTGCCCGGGGCCGCAGACCCGGGGCCGCGGTGCCCGGGCGGGAGGCCGGAGCGGCGCCCGGCGCGCCCCGGAGGGCGGCCGGGGGTCGGCCCGGCACGCCCCCGGGGAGCGCCCGCAGGTGCTCAGGAGAGCCCCGCGCCCTCCTGCTCCTGCGCCTCCACCGCCGCCCGCTCCTCCTGCAACCGGACGACGTGCCGGCGCCGCGCCACCACCCCGTACGCCGAGGCCGCGCTGCCGGCGAAGGCCAGCACGCCGACCCACGGCCGGTTGAAGACGTGCCCGGTCAGGTGGTCCAGCGAGTACCGGCCGGGGCCGGCCAGCCCCAGCGCCAGACCGGCCGCCCCCAGGAAGGCCGGGTACTCGTAGCCGCCCGAGGTCATGAAGAACCCGGCCGGGGCGTGCACGGCGACCGCGCCCGCCATGGTGCCGGCGACCACGGCGCCGGCCGCGGGCGTGGCCAGGCCGGCGACCAGCAGCGCGCCGCCGCCCGCCTCGCCGAGCCCCGCCGCCAGGGCGCTCTGCCGGGCCGGGTGGAAGCCCATCGCCTCCATCGCCTTGGCGGTGCCGTCCAGGCCACCGCCGCCGAACCAGCCGAACAGCTTCTGGGTGCCGTGGGCGATCAACACCCCGCCGACGGCACCGCGCAGGGCCAGCAGGCCCAGGTCGATACGGTTCAGAGCCATGTCGCATCCTCTTCCAGTCACCAGCGGAGGGACGATCCGGTTTCCATAGCACCGGACGACGCCCGACGGCTCGACTCGGGGCCGCCATCCGGGCGATTTCAGGCCCGGCCGGGAATGAACCGCCACCGGCGCGGCCGGCGCCGGACGACACCGTGCCCGGGGGCGTGGCGGCCGGACCGCGCCGACCGCCGAAGGGATGCTTGGCCCATGTTCGTCTTCAACCTGAGCAGCGCCTTCATCGCCTTCTTCGCCGTCGTGGGCCCGCCGAAGGTCCTGCTGTCCTTCGCCCGGCTGGCCGGCACCCGGTCCACCGCGGAGCTGCGCCGGCTGGCCGCCTGGAGCACGATCATCTCGGCGGTGATCGGCGTGGTGCTCGCCTTCAGCGCCGACTTCGTCACGTCGCTGTTCCACATCAGCGACCAGTCGTTGCAGCTGGCCGGCGGGACGATCTTCTTCACCTACGCGATGGCACTGGTCTTCGGCGTCCACCTGGGCGGGGGCACCGACGAGGAGGACGAGCACCTCGCCAACCCGATGGTGGACGGCATCCGCGAACTGCTGCTGCCCTACATCGCCAGCCCGCTGGCGGTCACCGCGGTGCTGGTCGGCTCGCTCACCAAGGACGACTGGGGCTGGCGGGTCACCGTGGCCGGCGCGTACCTCGCCGTCGTGCTGATCAACTACGTCTGCGTGTCCGTCCTCGCCCCGCTGATGCGCCACACCCACCGCACCTCGCTGGAGGTGGTCTCCCGGCTGCTCGGCCTGCTGCTGGCGGCGGTCGGCGTCGAACTGTTCCTGAACGGACTGGCCGGGCTGGGCCTGCACCTGCCCGACGGGCACTGAGCCCCGACGGGCAGGGCGGCGGCCGGGCGTGGGAGGCGGCCCGGCGTGGGAGGCGGCCGGCACGGCGCCGGCCGGGCGGGCGGGGCCGCGGTCGGCCCGCCCCGCTCAGCCGGCCGTGGTCAGCCGGACCATCACCTCGCCGATCCGGTCCCGCACCAGCGGGTCCGCGACCAGCCCGTCCGGCCCGACGTCCCCGCGCGCCAGCGGGACCCGCACGCAGGCCTCCTCCACCACGACCGCCCCGGTGTACCGGAGCACGGTCCGGAGCGCCTCCTCCGCACCGAGCCCCCGGCCCGGCCCGGCCGTGCTGATCCAGGCAGCCGGCTTCTCCGCGATCTCGATGCCGCCCACCGTCCAGTCCAGCAGGTTCTTGAAGGCGCCCGGCAGGGTGCCCGCGTACTCGGGGGCGCAGATCAGCAGCGCGTCGGCGGCCTCGATCGCGGCCCGCAGCCCGGTGACCGGCTCCGGCAGCGGGTCGGTGTCCAGATCCGGGTTGAAGTGCGGCAGCCCGCCCAGACCCGTGTAGTAGGTGGCGGTGATGCCCTCGGTGAAGCGCGCGACGGCGGCGGCCGTGCGCAGCACCGTCTCGTTGGCGGATCCGGCGCGCAGGCTGCCCGGGAGCAGCAGGATGTGACGGTCGTTCGGGTCGTTCGGCATGGCGAGGAACCTACTCCCTCCGCCGGCCCCGGTCCGCCGCCGGGCCGTCCACGCCGCCCGGCCGCCCGTGCACCGCTTCCGCCCCGGGCTACGGCACCTCCACCGGCCGCCAGGGCACCGGGCTGGAGAGGATCATCGAGCTGGACGGCTGCCCGTAGCCGCCGAGCCGGTCGGTCAGCGCCTCGAAGTCGGCCATCGTCGGCACCGCGACCAGCAGGACGCAGCAGGCCCCTCCGGTCACCCGGTGCAGTTGGAGCACCTCCGGCCAGGCCGCCACCGCGGGGTCGCGCAGCAGGCAGCGCGGTCCGTAGCACTGGATCTGCACCAGGGCGGTGATCGGCAGCCCGGAGCGGGTCAGGTCCACGTGGGCGTGGTAGCCGGTGATCACCCCGTCGGCCTCCAGACGGCGCACGCGTTCGGCGACGGCGGGTGCGGAGAGGCTCACACGGCGGGAGAGTTCGTTGTACGAGAGCCGGGCGTCGGCCTGCAGCTCGGCCAGCAGACGGCGGTCGACGGCGTCCATCACGGCTCCTCGCGGATCGGTTTCGAGTGGCTGGATCCCGCTGCTTTGCGATCGTGAGGAGAATCGGGAAAACGCCTCTCGTACGACAGGCCCGGTCGCGGTTACCGTGCCCGCCACCCATTCAAATGCGGGCCGGGGCCGCCGCACAATGGGGCCGCGGCGACGCCCGGGGCGGCAGGACCGAATTCCGGGCCCGTCCGGTTATCGGCCGTCCGGCTGTCGGACCCCTGGATGTCCGTCGCCGCAGAACCAGAAGGGATCGGCATGGGGCACGACACGGTGGAGACACCCAGCCTGTCGTTCGGTCGGGGCGGGGAGCCGGGTCGGGGCACCCCGTACGCCCGCTACGCCCGGCTGGAGGAACTGCACAGCCTGCAGCACCCGCTCAGCAAGGTCCCGGCGGAACTCTCGTTCATCGTCACCACCCAGGTGATGGAGCTGCTCTTCGACCTGTTGCGGCACGAGTGGACCCTCGCCCAGCAGGCGATGCGCGAGGACGACCTGCCGACCGCGCTGGCCGCGCTGCGGCGCGGCACGCACGCCCAGGACGTGCTGGTGGAGTCCTGGGACCTGCTGGCCGCACTGACCCCGCAGGAGTTCAACGCCTTCCGCTCGGTGTTCGGCGAGGCCTCGGGCTTCCAGTCGTCGGCCTTCCTGCACCTGGAGTTCCTGATCGGCAACAAGAACGCCGCGCTGCTGCGGATGTACCGGGACACCCCGGAGACGCTCGCCGAACTGACCGGCGCGCTGCACGCCCCCGGTCTGTACGACGACGCGCTGGCGCTGCTGGCCCGGCGCGGCCTGGTGGTGCCGCACGAGGCGTCCGACCAGCGGTACCAGGAGGACGAGGCGGTGACGGCGGCCTGGCGGCGGGTCTACACGGAGCCGGAGTTCGCCGGGCTGCTGCCGCTCGCCGAGGCGCTGCTGGACGTCGCCGAACGGGTGACCCGCTGGCGTCAGCGCCACCTGGCGTCGGTGAAGCGGTCGATGGGCGCCAAGCCCGGCTCGGGCGGTTCGAGCGGCCTGACCTGGCTGCGCCGCGCGGCCGAGCAGGACGTCTTCCCGGAGCTGTGGACCGTCCGGAACGAGCTGTGACCGGCGCGGCCGGCGGCACGGGCAGAACGAACGAGAGGCTGGGCATGATCACGCGCGAGGAGTGCGGGGCGCTGGACGCCGCCGACCCGCTGGCGGCGTTCCGCGGGGAGTTCGCCCTCCCGCCGGGGGTGGTCTACCTCGACGGCAACTCGCTCGGCGCGCTGCCGGTCCGCACCCCCGGGCGGGTGCGGCAGGTCGTCGAGGAGGAGTGGGGCCGGGAGCTGATCCGCAGCTGGAACGACGCGGGCTGGTTCGAGCAGCCGTACCGGCTGGGCCGGCGGATCGCGCCGCTGGTCGGAGCCGCTGCGGAGGAGGTGGTGGTCTGCGACACCACCTCGGTGAACCTGTTCAAGGTGCTGACCGCCGCCCTGCGGCTGCGCCCCGGTCGGGGGACGGTGCTCGGCGACGGCGCGGCCTTCCCGACCGACCTGTACATCGCCGAGGGCGTGACCGGGCTCGTCCCCGGCGCCCGCAGCCTGCTGGTGGACCCGGCGGAGCTGGACGCCCACCTGGACGCGGACGTCGCCGCGGTCGTCCTCTCGCACGTCGACTACCGCACCGGCGAGCTGCTGGACATGCCCGGGATCACCGCCCGGGTGCAGGCCGCCGGGGCGCTGATGATCTGGGACGTCTGCCACTCGGTCGGCGCGCTCCCGGTCGAACTCGGCGCGAGCGGCGCGGACTTCGCGGTCGGCTGCACCTACAAGTACCTGAACGGCGGACCCGGTTCGCCGGCCTTCCTCTACGTGGCCGGCCGGCACCTGGAGGCCGGCCCGGAGCAGCCCCTGAGCGGCTGGTTCGGACACGCCCGCCCGTTCGCCTTCGAGCCGGGCTACGCGCCGAAGGACGGCATCGGCCGCTTCCTGACGAGCTCGCCCTCGCTGCTCGGACAGGCCGCGCTGGAGTCCTCGCTGGACGTCTGGGAGCGGGTCGACCGGGCCGCCGTCCGGGCCAAGAGCCTGGCGCTGACCGACCTGTTCGTCTCGCTCGTGGAGGGGCTGGACGGGATCGAGGTGGCGACCCCGCGGGAGCACGCCCGGCGGGGCAGCCAGGTCGCGCTGCGGCACGCCGACGGCTACCCGGTGGTGCAGGCGCTGATCGCGCGCGGGGTGATCGGGGACTTCCGGGCGCCGGACCTCATGCGGTTCGGCTTCACCCCGCTCTACCTCTCGTACACCGACGTGTGGGACGCCGCGCGGCACCTGGCGGAGGTGCTGGAGAGCGGCGAGTGGAAGGACGAGCGCTTCGCCCGCCGCGGCGAGGTGACCTGACCGGCCCGGACGGCCCCTCCCCCGCAGGACCGGGCGAGGGGCCGCCGCCGCCGGACCTCCGTCGGGGCCGCCGTCGGGCCGGCTTCAGACCGCCGTCAGTTCGGCGATCAGCCGCCGGTAGACCCCGAAGGCCGGCTTGGGCGTGTAGTCGTCCCGGAGCAGGCCGAAGTGGTGGAAGGGACCGGGGCCGGCGCTGTCCGCGTCCCGGAGGCCGAAGTGCCCGTAGCCGGTGACGTTCAGCTCGGCGGCGAGGCCCGCGACCGTCCGGACCACCTCCTCCACCACCTCGGCCTGCCGCCCCTCCGAGCGGTCCGGCCCGGTCGGCCAGCCGTGCTCGCAGATCCGGATCGGCACCGCCGGGCCGATGCCGGCCGCGGCGACGCTCTCCTTCCGGAAGCCGGCGAGCACCGCCGCGACCACCTCGGCGAGCCGCTCGGCCGGGACGGGGCGGAAGACGTCGGGGAAGAAGTCCAGACCGACGTAGTCGAGCGCGCGGTGGAACCGCTCGTCGGCGAGCGCGCCGAGGTCCGGCCAGAACGTGTCGGCGGGGTCGAAGGTCAGCACCGCGTTGAACCCCACCGCGAGGTCGAGGCCGCAGGCCAGTGCCTCCTCCTTGGCCGCCACCACCCCCTGGACCAGGGCCTGCCGGACGTTCGGGACGGAGCCGTCGAGCACCGGCGAGTCGGCGTTCGGCTCCTCGCAGATCTGGAGCACGCCGATCCGGTGGCCCTCGGTGCGGACGGTCCGCCGGACGAAGTCGAGCCAGCCGTCCAGCCGTCCGGTCGGCTCGCGGAACTGCAGGACGAGGTCGAGCCGGCGGCCCTCGACGGCGTAGCGCTCCGGCCCGGCCGGGGTGGGCGGGGTGGCCGGCCCCTCCGGGTACGAGCGGTAGGCGCGGACGAGCAGGGTGGGCGCCCCGCCCTGGAGGTCACGCAGTGCGGCCGTGATCCGGTCCGGGTCGTCGGGGCTCACGGGTGCGACCGTGCCGGTGTCGTCGCCGAGCAGGCCGCCGGGATAGATGCCGAAGGTGAAGGTCATGCCTCACCGTAGCCGACATTATTGGTGTCACTGCAAGTTTGGTGCGGCACTATGATTTCGGCATGGGACTTCGCGAGGACAAGAAGCACCGGACCCGCGCCCTGCTGGCCGACACCGCCATGGGGCTGTTCGCCGAGCGCGGGTTCGAGCAGGTGACCGTGGTCGAGGTGGCCCGGGCCGCCGGGGTCTCGCCCAACACGGTGTTCAACTACTTCCCCACCAAGGAGGACCTCTTCTTCGACCGGCAGGACGAGGTGGAGGGTCACCTGGCGCGAGTGGTGCGGGAGCGTCCGGCGGGCGCGTCCGTCGTGGACGCCGTCCGGACGGACCTGCTGGCCGGGCTGGACGCGGGCGAGCCGACGTACGGGCTGAGCCCGCAGGCGGCGGTGTTCTGGCGGTTGGTCGCGGAGAGCCCGGCGCTCCGCGCACGGCTGCTCGATCTGGGCGAGCGCGCCGAGCGGGCGCTGGCGGCGGCACTGGCCGAGGAGGCCGGGACACCCGCGGACGCCCCGCTCCCCCGGCTGGTCGCGGGCGCGATCGCCGGGGCGCACCGGGCGGTGTTCGCGGAGATCCGGCGGGGCATGGTGGCGGGCGAGCCGGTGGACGCGGTCCGCACGAGGGTGGAAGCCGCGGTGACCGCGGGGTTCGGCCTGCTGGGGTCGGGCCTCGCGGGGTGGCCGCCCGCCCGGTGAACGGCCGCCGGGCCGCGCACCC
>NZ_JBHXKE010000007.1:38475-77747 GCF_042722765.1 Kitasatospora sp. NPDC058406 | reverse complement strand
CCGATCACCTCGCGCGCCGCCGCTGCCGTGTCGACCGCCCCTCGCCGGGCGACGGCCGCCCCGCCCTCACCCCTCCTGCGGTCCGGCGCCCTTCGCCCCGGCGCCCTCCCCCTCGGCACCCCCCTGCTCGACCTCGTGCGCCGCCTGGGAGCTGATGTGTGCGCGGGCCGCGCCGGACGCCGCCTCCGGGTCGCGCCGACGCAGCGCCGCCACGAGGGTGTCGTGCTCGTCGACCACCGAGCGCCAGTTGCGCTCGCCGAGCGGCGCCGTGATGCGGTAGCGGCGGATGGTCATCAGCAGCTGCTCGGTCAGGTCGCCCAGGACCCGGTAGCCCGCCGCCTCCGCGAGGAGCTGGTGGAAGCGGGAGTTCAGCTCGGCCATCTCGCCGGTGACGTCGCGCTCCAGCGCCGCGCGCATGCGTTCCTGGACGTCCTCCAGCTCGGCGAGCTGCCGGTCGTCGATCCGCTGCGCGGCCAGTTCGGCGACCAGCGCCTCGATGGCCTCACGGGCGAGGAAGACGCCGCGCATCTCGGTGACGTCGATGCCGGCCACGGTGACCCCGGCGTGCACCCTGGACACCAGCAGCCCGTCCGACTCCAGCCGCTTCACCGCCTCACGGATCGGGATCTTGCTGACCCCGAAGCTCCGGGCGAGTTCGTCCATGTTGATCCGCTCGCCGGCCTTGAGGTCGCCCTGGGCGATGGCACTGCGCAGACTCTCGTAGGCGAGATCGGCCTTGCTCTTCACGGCGGGGATGCGCTCCGCCCAGCTGCTCTGTCCCATTCGTTCATCGTATGCGATATCCATGGACTCCGGGACTCCTGCGCCAAACCTTTCCCACCGCGCCCGATCAGCGATCCTGTCCGATTTCTCCGAATGGTCTCACCTGAAGGGATTTCGTATACCAAATTCGAACCTGTCGGCCCGCGGCTTCCTCTCGACACACGGGACGGTCACCGACCGTGCGCGGTCCGGCTGGAGGTGGAGGGCGACGACCCCGGCTTCGATCCACCCGCGGACGCGGCGGCGACCGGGCCGGACGCCTTCGGGAGCGGCGGCGGGCGCGGCCTGCCGCCGATCGCCGCGCTCAGCACCCCACGGGGTGCGCGGCGCACCCTTGCCGGCCGGCCGGGACCACTCGGGGCCACCGGCCACGAAACAAAACGGTCAGCCCCCTGGAAGCCGTTTAGTATATCGAATACCCTACGCCATCGGTTCCGACTCCGCCACCCGAGGAGTTCCACCCCCATGACGTCCCTGCCCCACAGACTCGTCTCCACCGCCCTGGCCGCCGCCACGGCCCTGACCGCCGCGGCCTGCGCTCCCGACCCCCCGGCCCAGGCCCCCGGGCGCACCACGGTCACCTTCTGGACCATGCCGTTCTGGATCGGCCGGCCGAACAACCTCAAGCACCTGATCGAGGACTTCAACGCCTCGCAGAGCCGGGTGACCGTCGAGCTCACCGTGCTCGACTGGCAGACCGGCCGGGACACCATCAAGAAGGCCGTGAAGAGCGGCCGGGGCCCCGACGTCTGGCTGGCCAACAACGGCCTCGAACTCGACCTGCTGGCCGCCGCCGAGCTGGCCCCGCTGGACACCCTCGGCTACACCCCCGAGGACCTTGGCCGGTTCCGGCCCCTGGCGAAGGTCAACGAGTACCAGGGCCGCCTCTACGGCGCGCCCCTGTACTTCGACGTCAACGTCCTGCTCTACCGCAAGGACGTCCTGCAGAAGTACGGCTTCAACGAACCACCCCGCACCTGGCAGGAGTTGAAGTCCACCGCCGCCGCCGTCGGCGCCCGCTCCGCCGCGTCCGGGAAGAAGGTGACGGGCTGGCAGTTCAAGGGCATGGACGACCACCTCAACGCCATCAACCCCACCTGGGAGAGCTTCCTCTGCCAGGCCGGCGGCAGCCTCGTCTCGTCCGACTTCAGGACCTCCACGCAGAACACCGAGGCCGGGCGCACCGCGATGGAGTACATGAAGTCCTTCTACACCGAGAAGATCTCCACGCCCGGTGTCAGCGCACTCAGCGGCTTCATCAACGGCGACGTCGCGATGTTCTCGTTCTACCAGAGCGTCATCTCCGACATCGCCGCCGGGAACGAGAGGACCCACGGCAAGTGGGCCGCCGCCCCGATGCCGATCGGCCCGAAGAGCGGCTGCTCGGCCGTCGGCGGCCACAGCCTGGTGGCCCGCTCGGACCTGCCCGACCCGGGTGCCGCAGGAACGTTCATGCGCTGGCTCGCCTCCCCCTCGGTCAGCACCCGGTTCATGGAGTTCCACGGGATCTTCCCGTACGACACCGCCAAGGTGCCGCGCGAGACCAAGGCCGCCGTCGACGCCTTCTACCAGACCGACCCCAGCTGGGCACCGATCATGGCCCAGTTCGACCGCAGCACCGCGGACCTGCTGCTCCAGGACCGCTACGGCTTCGCCGCCCGATGGGAGGCGCAGAAGTCCGAGGTGACGGCCGGCGTCGACGGGCGGACGCCCGTCGACCAGGCGCTGCGCAGCATCGACAGCACGGTCGACAAGGCCCTGCGCGGAGGCTGATCCCGCGCCGCGCCGGCCCGGTGGACCGCGCCCGGCGGGATCCGCCGGGCGCGCGGGCCAGCCCCCGGGCCTGACCATGATGATCGGCTCCAGCTAGTCGGCGCTGTTCCACAGCAGTTCGATCCGCGTGCCGGTGTCCGGCACCCTGCAGGCGCCGGGGGCCGCGATGTCCACGCCCCGGCCGAAGTTACTGAAGTCCGAGAGCGTGTCGTCCCGGTTGCGGTTGTTCTTGTTGCACCACGCGAAGCGGCCGAGGCCGCCCGGCTTGCCGTCGGCGTCGCTGAGCGAGGACACCGTGACGGCGTCCGGCACGTTCGCCGGGCTCTGGTGGGCCACGCCCCGGTGGTCGTTGCCCGCCGAGACGACCACCACGACACCTCTGGCGTCTCCCGTTGCTCGGCAGCCCTGCCCGGTCCACCGGCCTCCGGTCCACCGGCGACCGGCCGGCCCTCGGGCGGGGCAGCCGGTGGGCAGGGCCGCAGGGCACCGAGGAGTAGGCGGGCCGGGAGCCGGCGGTGTCGTACTGCTTGGCGCCGACCGAGAGTTCGGCGCCGCTCGCGGAGACATTGCTCCAGCCGCCGAGGGTGTAGGTGGTGCCGGGCCTGACCTGGATGACCTGTTCGGCGGCGGCCTGGGCGGGCCCGACCACCTCGATCGATTTTCCCGCATATTGATCAAACGATCAATATGGTCCCCACGGTGCGTCAGTCCGACACCGCTCCGCACGACTCACGGATCGTCAGGACCGGCAGGAGCCGCACGTGGTGCACCGGACCGGCCTCGGCCACGCTCCCGAGCCTGCGCAGGAGCAGCCCCACCGCCTCCGCGCCCACGGCCTGCTTCGGCGGCGCCACCGCGGTGAGCGGCGGTGCCCCGAGGCCGGCGAACAGGTCGTCGTAGCTGATGACGGCCAGGTCCTCCGGCACCCGCAGCCCCCGGGCCCGCAGCAGCGGGAGCAGTTGGATGGCGTCCTGGTCGTTGTGGACCACGGCCGCCCGCACACCCCGGGCGCAGCCCTCGGCCAGGCGGTCCGCGACCGCCGGCAGGTCCGCCACCGGGGTGACGATGTCGACGGGGGGTTCCACGGGCAGACCCAGCACCTCGCAGCCCTCGGCATAGCCCCGGCGGACCTCGTGCGCGGTCCAGGTGTCACGCCGGGCGACCAGGGCGATCCGCCGGTGTCCGAGCCCGGCCAGGTGGCGCAGCGCGAGGAGCACGCCGTGGCGGTGGTCGGAGGCGACCGAGTCGAGCGTCTCCGCCGGGCTCCCCGGCACCGGCCCGCGCTCGACCAGGACGGCGGGCACCGGCAGTTCCTCGGCCCAGGCCTGGTCGGAAGGCCGGTCGTCGGGCGTCCAGTTGGGCGCGAGGAGCAGCCCCTGGGCACCGGACTTCAGCAGTTGCTCGGCCTGGGAGCGGTCCGCACCTGCCTGGTAGGAGGAGATGCCGAGCACGAGCTGGGCACCGGCCCGGCCGGCGGCGGCCCGTGCGCCCGCGATGATCTCGTCGAAGTACTGTCCGACCGCCGGCACGAGCAGGCCGAGCGACGGCCCGTGCCCGGTGGCGACGGCGCCCGCCCCGGTCGCGGCCGACACCGAGCCGTGCGAGCGGCGGACGAGGCCGGAGTCGGCGAGTGCCGCGACGTCCCGGCGGACGGTGACGGCGGGCAGGCCGAGCCGCTCCGCGAGGTCGGTCAGCCGGACCGAGCCGAGCTCCTGAACCGCTTCAAGGATCCGGGTGCGGCGCTCGTCCGCCGAGATCGACATCCCCACACTCCCCTGCCCGTCGTCCGGCCGGGCGGGGTCACCTGCCCAGGCGGACAGGAATCTATCATTCGGTCGATGCACGGCCCGTGTTCGGTCGGCACACGGTCCGTCAGTGCACGACGGACGGCCGGGCGGACGGGCCGGGGCGGACGGGCCGGGGCGGACGGGCCGGGGCGGACGGACCGGGGCGGACGGACCGGGGCGGACGGACCGGGGCGGACGGGCTCCGACCGCGCGTCACCCCGACCGCGCGTCACCCCGGGAACGCCGCCCCGGGGCGCGGGCGCCGCCGGGCACCGTCACCACTGGGGCATCTCCTCCGTGACCGCCGGGCCGAGGTCGGGTCGGTCCCGGAGCTCGACGTGGGTGCCCGCGCGGTGGAGTTCGAGGACCACGAGTTCGTTGCGCCCCTCCCGCCAGAGCGGGGCGGGGGCGTAGAGGGTGCGCTGCGGCCCGCGGTCCCAGTAGCGGCCGAGGGCGAAACCGTTGAGCCAGGCCATGCCCTTGGTGAAGCCGGGCAGGGCGAGGAACCCGTCGGCGGGCGTCGCGACCGTCAGGGCTGCGCGGTGGAAGGCGGGCCCGTCCCGGTGGCCGGGTGCGGCGAACGGCACTGCCCTGAGGTCGTCCAGGGGCAGCGGGCGGATCTCCCAGCCGCCCAGCTGGTACTGGTTGCCGATGCGCACGCCGCCCGTGACGCCCTTGCGGTCGTGGAGCAGCGGGCCGTAGTTGACGCGGCCCATGTTCTCGACGAGGAGGTCGAGCACGGCGCCGCCCTCGGGCACCTCGACCGGCAGGGCCTCGTCGGGGCGGTCGCGTTCCAGGACACCGAGCGGCCGGCCGTCGAGGAAGACCTGGGCACGGTCGGCCAGACCGTCGACGCGCAGCTCGCCGCGGCCGAGGGGGCCCCGCAGGCGGGTGCGGTAGTGGATCAGCCCGAGGTTCTGGCCGAGGGCCTCCATCGGTTCGGGTTCCGGGCGGTGGTGGACGGTGGCCAGGTCGTCGAGGGCGGCCGACAGGCCGGCGCTCGCGGTGAACGGCGCGCTCTGCGGGGCGAGCCGCGCGGGCAGCGGCGGCAGGGGGTGCGGGTTGGGGCCGAGGTGGCGTTCGATCACCCGGCGGAACAGGTGGAACTTCTCGGTGAGTTCGCCGGCCTCGCCGACGGGCGCGTCGTAGTCGTAGCTGGTGGTGTCGGGCTGGAACGTGGTCCCGTCGTGGTTGGCGCCGTTCCACCAGCCGAAGTTGGTGCCGCCGTGGCCCATGTAGATGTTCACGGACGCGCCGGCGGCGAGCATCCGGTCGAGGACGTCAGCGGACTCCGCGGGGTCGCGCAGGTGGTGGGGCGCGCCCCAGTGGTCGAACCAGCCGGTCCAGTACTCCATGCAGACCAGCGGGCCCACCGGCTGGTGGCGGCGCAGGCAGGCCAGGGACTCCTCGGGCCGGGAACCGAACGTGCCGGTGGTGAGCAGCCCGGGCAGGATGCCGCCGAGCTGGAAGCCGTCCTCGGCGCCGTCGGCGGTGAAGAGCAGGCAGTCGACACCGCGCCGGACGAGGCCGGCGCGCAGGTGTTCCAGGTAGGCGGTGTCGTTGCCGTAGCTGCCGTACTCGTTCTCGACGGCGACGGCGACGACGGGCCCGCCGCGGGAGGTGAGCAGCGGGAGCAGGACGGGGACGAGGTCGTCGAACCAGGCGTCGACGGCGGCCAGGTAGGGCCCGTCGACGCGGCGGAGCCGGACGGCCGGGTCGGCGAGCAGCCAGGCGGGCAGGCCCCCGAACTCCCACTCGGCGCAGATGTACGGGCCGGGCCGGACGATCACGTCGAGCCCGAGGTCGCCGGCGGTGCGGACGAACGCGGCGAGGTCGCGGTCGCCGTCGAAGTCACTGACCCCGGGGGCGGCCTGGTGGAAGTTCCACGCGACGTAGGTCTCGACGGTGTTGACGCCCATGGCCCGGAGCCGGGTGAGCCGGTCGAGCCACTGTTCGGGGCGGATGCGGAAGTAGTGGACGGCCGCGGAGACGATCCGGTGCGGGAGGCCCGCACGCAGGAAGGTGTCTCCGTCGACGGTCAGGGACGTGGGGGCGGCCGGGTCGGCCATGGGTGCCTCCGCGGTAGGGCGGGCGGGAGGGTGGGCGGGCGCGCCCGGCGCGGCGTGGCCGGCGTCCGCCGGGGCGGGCGCGCCTCGGCGTGGGTCACGGACCGGGGCGGGAACCGGGGCGGTGCGGGCCCGCACGGGAGCCGGGGCGGGCGGATGTGACCGGCGGGCGATCACCGGTACGCACCCTACGAGCTCATCGATCGGGTGGTCAATCAATCGATAAGGAACACGCCCCTTGATCGTATTTCGATCGAACGATACTGTTTGATCAAATCCACTGGACCGGCGATGGAGGGCAGGATGACCGCTTCGGGAGAAGAGCGCCGCAGGCTCATCGTGACCGCCGTCGGCGATCTCGGCGGGCAGGTACGGCTGACCGACCTCGCCGACCGACTGGGCATCCCGGCGGTCACGGTCCGCCGCGACGTCGCCATGCTCGCCGACGCCGGCAGACTCAGCCGCTCGCACGGCTTCGTCTCGCTCGACCGGCCCGACGCCGACCGCGCCCCCGCCCGGGGCGGCCTTCGGACCGGCCGGGCCGGACGCACCGTCGGCCTGCTGGTGCCCTCCGTCGGCTCCTACTTCGACGAGGTCATCGCCGGCGCCCGCACGGCCGCCACCGCCGCGGAGGCCCGGCTGGTCCTCGGCATCGCGCCGTACGGCACGGGCGACGACCGGGTGCAGGTGGAACGGCTGCTGGAGTCCGGCGCCGAGGGCCTGCTGCTCGCCCCCGGGCTGCTCCCCGGCCAGGCCCCGGAGGGCTGCGCCTGGCTGGACGCCCTGCCGGTGCCCGCCGTCCTGGTCGAGCGCCGCTCCCCCACCCCGGACGGCCCCGGCTCGCACCTCGACACCGTCGGCTCCGACCACCGCCACGGGGTCCTGAGCGCCCTGCGGCACTTCGCCGGCCTCGGCCACGAGCGCGTCCTGCTGGCCGCCCGGGGCGACTCCTGGACGGCCGAGGAGGTCCGGGCCGGGTACGAGGAGGGCACCCGCCTGCTCGGGCTGCGGCCCCTGCCGACCCTCGACACGCTGGCGCCGACGGGCGTGCCGACCGACCCCGAGCTGCTGTCCGCGCGGATCGCGGAGGCCGCCGCGGAGGGCACCCGGGCGGTGCTCGTCCACAACGACCAGGACGCGATCAGGCTGCCGCCGCTGTTGCGCGCCCGAGGTCTGCGGGTGCCCGACGACGTCGCCCTGATCGCCTACGACGACGTGTTCGCCGCCCTGGCCGCGCCTCCGCTGACCGCCGTCGCCCCGCCGAAGCGCGCCGTCGGGCAGGCGGCGTTCGACCTGCTGCTGCGGCGCCTCGCGGCCGGCCCGGAACTGCCGGTCCACCGCACCACGCTGCTTCCCGTCCTGCGCGTGCGCACCTCCTGCGGCGGCTGACCCGGCGATCGGCGGGGCACAGGGCCGGACCGGCCCTGTGCCGGCCGGGCGGTCCGGGCGGTCCGGGCGCGGCCGGTCACGGAACGTGCCAATACCGGGCCGATCCGGTGACCGACGGTGAAGATGCGTAGGGACCCGGATTGATTACCCATCGATCGTTCGCGTGTCCTGGAGACACGGCGTGGGGCGGGCGCGGCGCCGGGTTCCCACCAACCGCGATCGGCAGAAGGTGACCCCATGGACAGCAGCCCCCACGACACCAGCGCCGTCGACGCCGCCCCGGGCGTCGCGGTCTACCTGCGCTGCTACCCGTTCGACGCGACGGCGATGGAGTGCCACCGCCGGGCCCTGGAGGACCTGGCCGAGGTCCTGGGCCTGCCGGAGCCGCTGCTGTACCTGGACAACGGCCTGCGCGCGTCCGACGGCCTCCCCGCGCTGGAGGGGCTGCTGAGCGGCGTCGCCGCCGGGTGGATCAAGACGGTGCTGGTCCCGGGCCCCTTCGTGTTCTCCATCGACGGGTCCGAGGTGCGGACGGTCGGCGAGCTGCTGGAGCGGCACGGCTGCCGGGTGGTCGAACTGCCGGCGCGCCACGAGCGCGTCCGTCCCGCCGGGACCCGGCCGCCGGTGGGCCCCGCGGCCCACCTCGCGCCGGTCGGCGTCCCGGCCGGCTGACGGCCCGGCCCCTCCCCCGCCGGGGCGCGGACTGGCGGCGGCCGTCCCGGCGAGCGGGGGCCCGCCCGGACGGGCGGCCGGAGGAGGGGCCGGGACCGAACGGCCGAGGCCCCCGAGCGCGGGCTCAGCCCTCCCGGCCGACGTGGACCGAGCCTGCCCCGATGCGCACCTCCCGCACCTCGCCGTCGGGCCAGCACACCCGCAGCCGCCAGCCGTCACCGGACCGCACGGCGACCTCGACCGCCACCACGGGAGGCCGGTCGGCAGCGCTGGGCCCAGCAGCGGTGAGCCCGGCGGCGGTGGGCCCGGCCGTGAGCCCGGCGGCGCAGACGAGCAGGGCCGGACCGTCCCCGAGGGTGCCGCTCAGGACGGGCAGGGCGGCCTCGGCGCCGAACGCGGTTCCGCCGGGCACGGTCCGCGTCGCGGCCTCGCCGAAGCCGTACAGGGAGCGGAGTCCGCTGGTGAGCCGCCCGTCCGCGCGGACGACGGCGCCGATGGCGAGGCCGGTGCCGACGCGGGTGCCGGTACCGGTGCCCGCGCCGGTGCCGACGACCGCGGCCTCGACGCGCCCGCCGGCGACCGCCCAGCCGCTGTGGCGGACCGCGGTGCCGGAGGCGGCGCCGGTGACCAGGTGGGCGCGGACCTCGTCGGCGCCGCGCACGAGGGTGACCGAGGTGACCGAGACCCCGGGCAGCTCGCGCCCGGCGGCCCGCGGACGGGAGAGGGAGGCGGCCCAGTCGGGTCCGGTGCCGAGCGGGTGGATCCGGCCGCGTTCGGTGGGCTCGCCGTCGACGAGCAGGGCGAGGTGGTTGTCGGCGGGCCCGTCGAGGGTGGGGCCGGTCGCGGTGGAGTGGGCGAGCCGGGCGTAGTGCGGGTTGTCGGGCAGGACCTGGTCGACCGGCTGGTCGTCGCTGCCGTGGTTGTGGAGGCGGACCAGCCCGTCGGCGGCGGTCGACTGGACCAGCCAGCCGGGCCGGGGCAGGGCGAGCACGACGTCGCGGGTCTCGCAGGGCGCGGGCCGCTCGGGCTCCGTCCAGACCGGGTGGCCGGGCGGGAGCAGCAGGCCGAGGAATCCGCTGCCCGCCCAGTAGGGGGACGCGGGACCGGAGTACGGCTGGGTCAGCCGGGGTTCGGGGCCGTGCCAGCCGAGGGTGAGCAGGCCGCGGTCGTCGGCGGCGCCGCGGTCGAGGAAGTACCGCAGGGCGCCGGAGGCCAGCCGGCGGGTGGTGCCGGGGTCGAGCGGGGTCCGGCCGGTGAGGGCGCCGGCCCACAGCGGCGCGGTGGCGGCGAACCGGTAGGTGAGCGAGCGGCCCTGGTGGACGGGCGCGCCGTCGCCGCCGAACAGGTGGGCGTAGCCGGTCAGGTGGGCGGCGAGCCGGTCGCCGTACTCGGTGAGCAGGGGCCGGTCGTCGGCGAGGTGGGCGTGCAGGACGGGGTAGAGGTGCAGGGCCCAGCCGTTGTAGTGGTCGAAGGCGCGGGGGCGGCCGTCGGTGTACCAGCCGTCGCCGAGGTACCAGCGGTCGATCTTCTCCAGGCCGCGCCGCACGGCCGCGCGGGCGTCCTCCTCCTCGATGCCGGCCTCGGCGAGGAAGCCGCCGACCGACAGGGGGAAGATCCACCAGTTGTTGTCGTTGGGCGCGCGGTGCAGGGCGTCGGCGAGCCAGCGGCCGACGCGGTCGCGGACGGCGCCGTCGAGGCGGTCCCAGAGCCAGGGGCGGGTGAGGCGCAGGGCGAAGGCGATCGAGGCGGCCTCGACCATGGCCTGGCCGCGGTCGGTGATCAGGGGCCAGGAGTCGAGGTCGCCGTCGGCCAGGTCGCGTTCGGCGGTCGGGGTGCGGGTGCCGGCGTCGAGCCCGGCGGCGTAGTGCTCCAGCAGTCCGTGCGGGTCGGCGCCGCCGGCGCCGGCGATGCGCAGGGCGGCGGGCAGGAAGGTGCGGGCGTAGCCCTCCAGGCCGTCGGAGCGGCGGCCCGACCAGCTGGGGCGGTCGCCGGGCAGGTCGATCAGCGCGCGGCCGGGGCTCGCGTACGGGCGGACGGCGCCGAGCAGGTCGTCAACGGCCGCCTCCCAGTGCGCCCTGGTCCAGCCGGTGTGCGGGCTGAGGCGTCGGTCCTCCGGGGGCAGCGGCATGGGGTGTCCTTCGTCGGCGGGTCCGGGGCGGGCGGGCCCCTGTGCGGAATCTAGGAACCGACTGATCATTCGTCAAGACCGTCGGATCAAATGAACAGCTTGATCAGATTGTGACGTTGCGGAATCCACCTCGCCGGGCCGACGTTCACGCAGCTCACGGGCCTGATGATCGGACCCTGACGACGACCGGTCAACTGATCGGATCGGATCATTCGATCCAGATGCCTTGACGCCGATCGACAACCTGCTCAGGATGACAGCCAGTCGCCCCCACCCTCACGAGTCCGGCCCGGACCGACGCCCCCGTCCCGGAACCGTGACGCCCCTCTTAGGAGCTGTGCCATGCGCTCACTCGTGCCCTCCCGTCGCAGAGCCCTGCGCGCCGCCGCCACCGCCACCGCCGCCGCGCTCTGCGTGAGCCTGCTGGCCGCCTGCGGAAGCGACGCCAAGAGCTCGGCCGGCGCCGACGACGGCAAGCCCGTCACCCTCACCTTCTGGGGCTGGGCCAAGGGCACCAAGGAGGTGGTGGCCGCCTTCAACGCCGGCCACCCGAACATCCAGATCACCTTCGAGGAGATCCCCGCGGGCAACGCCGGCGGCTACGCCAAGCTCTCCAACGCCGTCAAGGCCGGCAACGCCCCCGACGTGTTCAACGTCGAGTACCCGCAGCTGCCCGACTTCGTCAGCCAGGGCGCCGTCCAGGACATCAGCAAGCTCGTCGGCGCCGACCTGAAGGCCAGGTACCTGCCGCAGGCCACCGAGCTCACCTCCCTCGGCGGCCGGACCTGGGCCCTGCCGCTGGACGCCGCACCGCAGGCGTTCTACTACCGCAAGGACCTCTTCGAGAAGGCCGGCATCACCGCGCCGAAGACCTGGGACGAGTTCCGCACCGCCGCGCAGAAGCTCAAGACCGCCCAGCCCGACGCCCGCATCGCGACCTTCTTCCCCGACGACCCCACCACCTTCGAGGCCATGGCCTGGCAGAACGGCGCACGCTGGTTCACCGCCGCCGACGACGCCTGGAAGGCCGACCTCACCGGACCCGAGACGAAGAAGGTCTCCGCGTACTGGCAGCAGCTGATCGACGAGGACCTCGTCCACGTCCAGCCCTCCTTCAGCCAGCAGTGGACCGCCTCCCTCCAGAAGGGCGAGACCGCCGGCTACCTCGGTGCCTCCTGGGGCGGCGGCGTCCTGAAGTCCAACCTCGGCACCACCCCCGACATCAACGGCAAGTGGGCGGTCGCCCCCATGCCCACCTGGGACGGCAACCCCGCCAGCGGCATGCTCGGCGGCACCACCTTCGCCGTCTCCAAGGACAGCAAGAAGGCCAAGGCCGCCGTCGAGTTCGCCACCTGGGCCACCACCACCGCCGACGGGTTCAAGGCCCGCATCGCCTCCGGCACCTCCTCCGCCTTCCCCGCCGCCACCGAGCTCGTCCCCGTCGCCAAGCAGGCCTTCAACACCGACTTCTACGGCGGCCAGGACCTCTACGCGGTGTTCCCGGACGCCGCCAGGTCCATCAAGCCCGGCTGGACCTGGGGGCCGGTCATGGGCCTCACCAACGGCTCGCTGAAGGACTCCTTCGGCAAGGTCGCCGGCCGGACCGGCACCATCGACGACGCCCTGGCCGCCGCCCAGCAGGCCACCCTCGCCGAGTTCAAGAACCGCGGGCTGAAGGTCGCCCAGTGACGATCCGCACCACCCGCACCGGGACCGCCCGCGCCGCCGCCACCGCGCGGCGCGGGCGGTACGGGGCCCCGGCCGTCCTGCTCGCCCCGTTCCTCCTGCTCTTCACGGCCTGCACCCTCGTCCCGATCGGCTACGCGGTCCGGCTCAGCCTCTTCACCGAGCGCCACTCGGGACTCGGCTTCGGCGGCACCGAGACCGTCTTCACCGGCCTCGGCAACTACACCCGGGCCCTGGAGGACGAGGCCTACCGCGAGGGCTTCCTCACCATCGCCCGGTACTGCCTGCTCTACATCCCGCTGATGGCCGGCTTCGCACTCGTCCTCGCCCTGCTGCTGGACTCCGCGCTGACCCGCGCGAAGCGGTTCTTCCAACTCGCGCTGTTCATCCCGCACGCCGTCCCCGGCATCATCGCGGCGCTGATCTGGATGTACCTCTACACCCCCGGCATCAGCCCGGTGCTCGACGCCCTGGAGACCCTCGGCACCCAGCCCGACCCGCTCGGGAACCCCCTGCCCGCCGTGGTCAACATGGCCCTGTGGCAGTGGACCGGCTACAACATGGTCATCTTCTACGCCGCGCTCCAGGCCATCCCCCGCGAGGTGCTGGAGGCCGCCGTGGTCGACGGCGCCGGCCCGCTGCGCACCGCCCTGAGCATCAAGATCCCGCTCATCAAGCCCTCGCTCGCCATGGTCGGCCTGTTCACCGTCATCGGCTCGCTCCAGCTCTTCACCGAACCGATGATCCTGCACGGCACCGCACCGGGCGTGGTCTCCACCTGGACCCCCAACATGTACGCCTACACCGCCGCCTTCGAGCGGGGCGACTACGGCCTGGCCGCCGCCTCCTCGGTGCTGCTCGCCCTCGCCGCCGCCCTGCTGTCCTTCGCGGTCACCCGGGCCACCCGCAGCCGTTCCGACCGCCGGAAGGAGGCTGCGGCATGAGCACCCCCCGCCGCCCCTGGACCCTCTCCGGGACCGCCGTCAACGGCACCCTCGTCCTGGCCACCGTCTACACCCTGCTGCCGCTCGGCTGGCTGCTGACCGCAGCCGCCAAGAACACCGCGGACCTCCTCGGCGGCAACGCCCTGACCCCCGACAACATCAACCTCGGCCGGAACCTGCACGACCTCGCCACCACCGGCGACGGCATCTACTTCCGCTGGTACCTCAACTCCCTGCTCTACGCCGGGTTCGGCTCCGTCCTCTGCGCCCTGGTCTGCGTCGCCGCCGGCTACGCCTTCCACGTCTACGACTTCCCCGGCAAGGAGAAGGTGTTCGGACTGGTGCTGCTCGGCGTCCTGGTGCCCACCACCGCGCTCGCCCTGCCGATGTACCTGCTCGCCTCCGAACTCGGCATCGTCAACACCTTCTGGGCGGTCTTCCTGCCCTCCCTGGTCAACCCCTTCGGGGTCTACCTCGCCCGGGTGTTCTGCGCCGGCTACGTCCCCGGCGAGGTCCTGGAGGCCGCCCGGGTGGACGGGGCCGGCGAGCTGCGCACCTTCTGGTCGATCGGGCTGCGCATGGTCATGCCCGGCTTCGTCACCGTGGTGCTGTTCCAGTTCACCGCGATCTGGAACAACTTCTTCCTGCCGCTGGTGATGCTCTCCGACAACGAGCTCTTCCCGGTCAGCCTCGGCCTCTTCACCTGGAACGCCCAGACCAAGGCCTTCCCCGAGTACTACCCGCTGGTCGTCACCGGCGCGCTCCTCGCCGTCGTCCCGCTCGTCCTCGCCTTCGTGCTGCTCCAGCGGCACTGGAAGGCCGGACTCACGGCGGGGAGCGTCAAGTGAACCCCGCCGCCCACGCCGACCCCGAGGGAACGAACACCATGCCCCACCCCCCGGCGGCCGAGGGGGCCGGCGCGGTGCGCCGCCCCCGCGCCGTGCTCGCCATGCAGCGGGACCTCACCGGCCGCCTGATCGACGGGCACACCATGGCCCGTCTCAGTGCCCTGGCCGACCTCGACCCGGCGCTCGTCCTCGACGACTTCACCACCCCCGAGGCCGCCACCGCCCTCGCCGGGGCCGAGGTGATCGTCTCCGGCTGGGGCTGCCCCCCGATCGACGAGGCCGTCCTCGCCGCCGCCCCCCGGCTGCGCGCCGTCATCCACGCCGCGGGCTCCGTCAAGCACCACATCACCGACGCCTGCTGGCACCGCGGCATCCAGGTCACCTCCGCCGCCTGGGCCAACGCCCTCCCCGTCGCCGAGTACACCGTCGCCGCCGTCCTGCACGCCAACAAGCAGCTGCTGCGCATCCGCGAGGACTACCGGACCCGCCGCGCCCCGTACGACTGGCAGGCCGCCTACGCCGACGCGGGCAACTACCGGCGCACCGTCGGCATCGTCGGCGCCTCCCGGATCGGCCGCCGGGTCCTCGAACTCCTGCGCCCCCACGACCTCGACCTGCTCCTCCACGACCCGTACGTGGAACCGGCCGAGGCCGCCCGCCTCGGCGCCCGCTCCGTCGGGCTCGACGAGCTGTGCGCGGAGAGCGCCGTGGTCAGCGTCCACGCCCCCGAGCTCCCCGACACCCACCACCTGATCGACGCCCGGCGGCTCGCCCTGATGCCCGACGGCGCCACCCTCGTCAACACCTCCCGCGGCTCCCTCGTCGACCAGGACGCCCTGGTCCGCGAGCTGACCACGGGGCGGCTCGACGCCGTCATCGACGTCACCGTCCCCGAGGTGCTGCCGCCCGACTCCCCGCTCTACGACCTGCCCAACGTCGTGCTCACACCGCACATCGCGGGCTCGCTCGGCCGCGAGCTGCACCGGATGGCCGCCGCCGCGGCCGACGAGCTCGCCCGCTACACCGCCGGACAGCCGTTCGCCCACCCGGTCCACGCCGAGGACGCCCACCGCACGGCGTGAAGCGCGCCGTCCACGGCCCGCCGCCGCCCGACCGACCCGACCCGGGTCCTCGGGCGGCGGTCAGCCGTCGATCCGGTGGGCGGCCCAGAACGGGGCCAGGTCCTCGGCGGTGGCGGCCTGGGCCGCGGCCTTGAACGCCGGGGTGCTGCTCACGCCGTACCAGTGCTCGCGGACGTAGCCGCGGAGCAGGTCGGCCATCGCCCCGGCGCCGATCAGCCGGCGCAGGTCGTGCAGCGCGCACCCGCCGTACCCGTAGACGACCTCCCCGTACCGGGCCGGGTGGTCGTCCCAGTACGCCATGCCGTTGGTGATCCGCTCCTGCGGCGACGACCACGCGACGGAGTTCCAGCAGTCCGCCCCGTCCCGGCCGAGGGCCAGGTCCGTGGCGTACTCGGCGAACGACTCGTCCAGCCAGGGCCGGCCGTACTGGTCGTCTCCGACGACGCCGTACCACCACTGGTGCGCGACCTCGTGGACGAGCGCGGTCGTGTTCACCCGGTCCAGGACGAATCCCGGGTACTCCATGCCGCTGAACCAGAGGTCGTCGTCCAGGACGGCGTCCAGCTCCGCGTACGGGTAGGCGCCCAACGCCCGGGAGTGCGCGTCCGTCGCGGACACCGCGACGGCCAGTATCGCCCGCGCGTCCTCCGCCCCGACGCCGGCCACCGTGTGGACGTTGACCACCACCCCGCCCGCGGAGACGCCCGAGACGGTGCCGAACGGGCCCGCGGCCCACGCGAAGTCGCGCACCTGCCGGGCGGTCGCCGTGGTGACGGTGCGTCCCGCGGAACCCGGGGCCCCGGTCGACGTGCCGGTGGCCGGCACCCCCAGGCCGGACGGGTGGTCCAGGGCGACGGTGAAGTCCGCGGCCAGGGTGTAGAAGGACTCCCCGGTGTCGGTGAACGGGTCGAGGTGCCAGCCCGCGGCGTCCCGCACCGCGAGCACCGGAAGCGCGTTGCCGAAGTAGCTGTACGCCCCGTGCCGTCCGAACCGGTCGGCGCTGTCCGCGCGTTCGGGGGCCCGGACGGTCAGGTCGAAGCCGATCGTGTGCCGGTCCCCGGGACCGAGCGGGACCGGCAGGGTGACCCGCAGCGCGGTGCAGCCCACCGAGAACGCGTCCCCGGCGGCTCCGACCAGGCCCGTCACCGTGACCGCCGGCTCCGCGCAGCCCCCGTGCGCGTTGCCCCACAGGCGGAGCTGGACCTCCCGGAGCGGTTCCGGGGAGTCGTTGGTGAAGCTCACCTCCTCGTGCCCGGACCACCGGCCTCCCGCGGAGTCACCGGTCAGCGCGACCGTGTAGACCGCCGCCGCCGGTGTCGGTGCCGGCTCGTGCCGCCGGCCGCCGGGCGGCACGAAGCCAGTGGCGGTGGCGGTCAGGGCGAGGCAGGCCAGGACGGCCGGCAGGATCCGCACGGACCTGCCGCGCTCCCCGGGGACCGGCCGGGGCGGGGCGGTGGACGAGGCCGTGAACGGGGTCGTGGACGGGCGGGCCGGGCTCCGGCCTGAGCCGGAGCCCGACCCCGGGCGGTCGACGGTCACCGGCCGCCTTCGCCCTCCCGCAGGCGCAGCACCGCCCGCTCGACCGCCCGGTCGACGGCGGGCAGGCAGGCGGCGATGTCCGTGTGGACCACGTACTCCACCGACGCCACCGTGTGCAGGCCCTGCACCAGGAAGGTGTACTCCCTGCCGCGTTCCAGCAGCAGGACGATCGGCTTGCCGAAGGCACTCGCCCAGCCGATCTCGATGTGGGTGCCCGGGGAGGCCGGATGGCCCGGCAGCGCGACGAAGACGTCGGCCTTGCGGATCTCGTCCTGGTCGAGCCGGGTGCACTGCTCGGGCCGCATCAGCTCCGCGCCCCACGCCTCGCGGCGGTGGGCGTTGTGCACGGAGAGTCCCTGTGCCTCGAAGTGCTTGATCAGGACGTCGAACGGGGCCCGGGCGTCGGCCGGCATCTCGCCGGTCTCCGGGTCCAGGAGCTGGATGAACGGGCCGGCGAGGAAGATCGATCGGATGCCGAGGTCGGGGCGGGAGCCATCGGGCAGCGTGACGGTCATGGGAGTACCTCCGGGGCGGCGCCGGTGCGCGGTGTCGGGTGAGGGCCGACCGGCGGAGCGGTCGTGGACGGCGGGCGGTGTGCCGGGTCAGTCCTTGCGGAAACACTGGATGAAGGCGTCACCGGTGGTGCCGCCGTGGGTGTACTCCGTGGTGTCGTAGGCGACGAACGGGTGCCGCTCGACCCGGATCGACCGGAAGTGCGGCAGGTACTGCCAGCGCAGCTCCGGCTTGGTGCTGAAGAACGGGATGAACACGCCGCCGGGCCGCAGCACCCGGACGACCTCCGGCATGGTCCTGGCCCACAGCTCGGCGTCCGTCCAGACGTCCATGTCGAGGGCCGGGTCGAAGAACATCCCGTCGATGCTCTCGGACGGCAGGTCGAAGACCCGCTCGAAGAAGTTGCCGCGCTCGACGGTCAGGTTGTCGGGCACGCGGGGGTGCCGGGCCCGGAAGAGGTCCTCGACCTCGTCGAAGAGTTCGAGCACGGTGTGGCTGCGGGTCGCCGGGTTGCCGGCGATGCGCAGCGCGGACAGGCCGAGACCGAGTCCCACCTCGTAGAAGTCCCGGCCGTACTCGCAGAGCATGTCGGCGCTGGCCCACATGAGGTCCCGCTCCCAGGCCTGCATGGCCTGCTCGCCGCCGATGCTGAGGGTCACCTCGCCGTTCTGCTCGATCAGTTCGATGGCCGGCTTGGTCTGGCTCTCCATGGTTCTCCCTGGGGTTGCGGGTGGGTCAGGCGCTCCGGGGGACGACCCCGAAGTGGCGCCGGGCCGTCGAGACGGCGAGGTCCTGCACGGCGAACACCGTGAAGTAGTAGGCCTGCGGGGCCGTGCCGGGGGCGAA
The DNA here is from genome assembly GCF_042722765.1 of Kitasatospora sp. NPDC058406. Classification (NCBI taxonomy): domain Bacteria; kingdom Bacillati; phylum Actinomycetota; class Actinomycetes; order Kitasatosporales; family Streptomycetaceae; genus Kitasatospora; species Kitasatospora sp. NPDC058406. Next base: position 59,691 of record NZ_JBHXKE010000007.1, on the reverse strand, counting down.
CCGCACACGGAACGCGACGTCCTCGGCCTGTCCGCCGGGGAGCTTGAGCCTGGTGGTGGCCGGCTCCACGGTGGTGTCCTCGCGCAGGTAGGTCGGGACGAAGAGCCCCAGCCGGACCGGGCCGGAGCGGGCCGCGGTGACCGTGGCCCGGACCTCCAGCACCCCGCCCTGTTCGACCTCGTCCGCGGCGTGGGCGAGCAGCGCGGGAGCGTCCGGGACCCGGAAGGTGACGTCGCCGCACCGCATGCAGACGGCGCAGGTGGTGTCCAGGATCTGCGGGAGCAGCCCGCGCCGGGTGAACTCCTGCGCGGGGCGGCCGCAGTGGCAGGTGACCTCCCGGACCTGCGGGTCCAGGCTGCTCCGGTCCCCGAAGTGCGCCGGGTAGTTCATGAGCTCGGTCTCGGGGTCGGCCGCGACCTGCTCGGTGATCACGTGGTCGAGGGACTGCAGGTCCGCCGTGAGCGAGGCGTGGATCTGTTCGGGCGACTGGTCGGCGAGATGCGTGGGCCGGGCCACCCAGAGGTCCACCTTGCGGGCCAGTTTGGTCAGCCGGGGCCGGAGCGGGTGGTTGTGCGGCAGCAGGTCGGACGCGAGGTAGGCGGTCAGCCGCCGGCCCACGGTGAGCAGCAGCGCGTCGGGCCGGTGGTCCGCCGGGGCCGGGGGCGGCGGGGTGTCCTCCGGTGCGCCCGGCAGTCCGAACCGCATGAAGGCCGGGTAGGGGTGCGAGCCCGCCAGACTGGCGTTGAGGGTGTCGACGGAGTCGGCGCCGAGGAGGGCGCCGTGCATCCAGGCGACGTTCTCCGGCCGGTCGGAGTCGTGCACCGACACGGCCGACACCACCGTGCGGGCCGGGCCGTCGAGCGCGTTGAGCAGCAGCTGGTACTTCGGGTCGTACAGGGCGAGGTCCGCGAGCGGGCCGCTGTTGCAGGCGCTGAGCACCACCTCGACGGCCTCCACCCGGTTGAGGGGCACCAGCTTGTCCTCGGGCTTGTAGCAGGGGAGTCCGTACGCGCAGCGCGGGCCGAGCAGTCCGGGCACGGCGCGGGCCGTGCCGTTGAGGCCGCAGATGGTGAACTCGCCGAGGTTGACGCTGTCGTCCTTGCCGTGCCCCTGGAAGGCCACCCGCCGCCACCGGGTGCCGAGGATCTCCGCCTGGATGTCCGAACGCTCGAAGTCGCGGTCGTCGAAGACCTGGACGCCGGGCAGCCGCGGGGGCCGGTCGGTGTCGGTGAACAGGCCCAGCGCGTCGACGTCGAGGGCCGGTTCCGCGTACTGCTTGGCCACGTTCCAGACCACCGAGTCGCCGTCCCGGCCGCTCAGCAGCGTCAGCCCGTGCCGCGGGCCGCGGTAGGTGGCCATCAGCAGGGCCCGGACGGGGTCGAGGGTGAGCCGGTCGTAGCAGCCGACGACCAGCAGCGAGCCGGCGTGCCGGGCCCGGAACGCCGGGAGGTCCGCCAGTTCCTCCTCGGACACCCAGGTCCGGGCGAGCGGGCGGGCCAGCTCGGCGAGCCCCGCGGGCAGGTCGGCCGCGCCGAGGACGACTCCGACGTCCAGCGGGTGGGGTCGCCGCAGGCCGCCGTACAGCCGGCCCGCGAGCTCGACACCGGCTGCCAGGTCGGCGCGGTCCTCGGTCGCGACGGGCACCGGCGAGAGTTCCGGGGCATCCAGGAACTCCCGGACGGCCTGGGGTAATTGCTGCCGGGTGACCTGGCGGAACAGGGGCTTCGGCGCGGACGGCCCGTCGGGCCGCCGGTCGGTGAGGGCTGTACTCATGAGGGACCACCTCGGGTCGTCCGCGCCGGGAGGGCGGGAGGGAAGGGAGCGGCTCGGGGCACGAGCCGACGACGGGTGAACGGGTCGACGGGCCGGCGGAGGCGGGAGCGCCTGCGTGGCCGGAGGGAGCCGGGGGGACGGTGCGGGCCGGGGGGACGGCCGGGACTGCGGGGCCGGCGGGGGCTCCGCGGACCGCGGGCCCCGCACGGGTGGCGCGGTCCGCACAGGCCGGCGGGGCCGGAGGGGCCGGACCGGCGGCCGACCACGGGGGTCGCGGGCCCGGCCGTCACGCCGCACACTCCACCAGCGGGGCCGGCCGACGGGCCAGCAACCCCCGGCAGGCGAAGGCCAGTCCGGCGGCGGCCAGGGCGGTGCAGGTCGCCACCGCGAAGACCGCCCGCGGCCCGAACGGGTCCATCAGCAGGCCGCCGACCTGCTGGCCCAGTGCGTCGCCCAGGACGGTGGCGAGCGACGCCCAGGTGAACGCCTCCGCCAACGACCGGCCGTCGGCGATGGCGCTCACCAGGGTCATCTCACTGGCGGACACCAGGGCGATGGGCGCGCTGCCCACCGCGAGGGCCAACGCCAGGCCCACCTGGGAGCCGGCGAGCAGCGTCAGCCCCGTCCCGAGGGCGTACGCCAGCAGCAGGCGCGGGAAGCGCACCTGGGGAGGCACCCGGGACTGCGAGCGGCCGAGCCAGAGGGCGCCCAGGGCGCTGCCGATCCCCCAGCACGCGTACACCACGCCCGCACCGCCGGGGGCCCCGTGCCGGGCGACGAAGGCCGGGATCGCCAGGGTCAGCAGCCCGACGGGCACCGCGGAGACGGCCATGACGGCCGCCAGCGCGAGCAGGGCCGGTTCGCGCAGCGGACCCAGCAGGCCGCCCCGGTCCTTCGGGCCGCCCGGGTCCTTCGGATCGTTCCCGCCACCCGGGCCACCCGGGCCGTCCGGGCCGTCCGGGGCGGACGCCTCGGCGCCGTCGGTGCCGGGGGGCAGCCGGGTGTGCGCGAGCCCCAGCGTGCCCAGGCCGCCGAGCACCGCGACCGTCGTCAGCGCCAGGCCCGCCGAACCGACCAGCATCAGCGCCGCCAGCATCAGCGGCGCGCCGATCACCAGGACTTCGGTGAGCAGGGCCTCCCAGAGGTAGGCCGTCTCGCGCTCCTCCTCCCGGAGGGGCAGCCGCGCCCAGAGCGAGCGCATGCAGGCGTTCGCCGGCGGCAGCACCACCCCGGCGACGACCGCCACCACCGGCTGCGCCCACCCGCCGGGGCGGGTGACCCAGACCAGGACGGCGAGCGCCGCCGGGTACGCGAGAGCCGTGGCGGTCAGCACCGTCGCACGCCCGCGCCGGTCGAGGCGGCGGGCGATCAGCGGACTGCCGAGGGCCATCCCGAGGGTGTACAGCGCGGCGACCAGACCGGCCTGGGCGTAGCTGCCGCCCTGCTCACGGACCGTCAGCACGACGGCCAGCGACATCAGGTAGACCGGCAGCCTGGAGACGACGCTCCACCAGGCCGCGCCGGCCACCCGGGGTCGGGTGAGCAGGTCGAGGAAGCGACGGGGCAGGCCGCTGGTCACGTGGTCGGTCTCCGTTCCGTGGCCGCCCGGGGGCGGCGGGGTCGGTGGTGCGGCCCCTGCCCGCGGACGACGCGAGCGAGGCGGGTGGTGCGGGTATTGCGGGTGGTGCGGGTGGCACTGCTCGCGCGCGCGTGGGATCAGAGCGGGACGGGGTCGGTCTCCCGCTCCGGCAGCACCTCGATCGTGAACCGGTCGAGCACCTCGCGCATCCGGGCCTCCACCTCCTCCACCGACCCTCCCACGACATGGGCGTAACCCGAGGCGTTGTGCGACGCCCGACGGGCCGTCACCGCGTCACCGGCGGCGACCTTGAGCACGGCGTCGACGACCCCCGGCATCCCCAGGATCTCCTCGCGGGACGTGATCCGCCCGACCCTGCCGGACCCGGGCAGCGGCAGCAGCAGGTCGCCCGCACAGCGGCGCTCCCGGTAGGCGAGGTCCGGGCGGCGGCCGAGGTAGACCGCCAGGGTGGCCCCGAACACGTCGAAGCCGTACGCGTGGCCGTGGTTGGCGGGGATCTCGCAACCCGCGAGCCGCACGCCGATCTCCCCCGCGTACACCTCGCCGTCGATCAGGAAGAACTCCATGTGCGCGTACCCGTGGTCGACGCCCGTCCCGGTGACGATGCGCTGGACCAGCGCCCGCAGGTCGACCGGCGGGCCGTCCCCGGTGCCGACGCTGATGTTGGCGTTCATCGCCCCGTCGACGATGTCCAACGGGCGGCAGGGCATCGCGCTCGGCCACGCGTCCAGGACCTCGCCGTCGAGGATGAGCGCGCACACCTCCCACTCGGTGCCGCCGAGGTGCTCCTCCACCATCCAGTTCCGCGCGCCGAGGTCGATCCCCGCGAGGTCGCCCGGCCCGGTGAGCCGGTGGGTGTCCACGCAGGCGAACGAGTCCACCGGCTTGAGCACCACCGGCCAGCCGTGCCGGGCGGCGAACCGCCCGACCTCCTCGGCCGACCGGACCCGCGCGAACTCCGCCGTCCGCAGGCCGAGTTCACGGAAGCGCTCCTTCATGGCGGCCTTGTCCCGGACCAGGACCACCTGCTGTTCGGTCAGGTGCGGGAGGCCCGCCAGCTCCGCGAACCGCTGGGCCACCGCCTGCCGGGGCTCCGACGGATTGCAGAACCGGCTCGGGGCCGTCGGCAGCCCGGCCGCCCACTCCCGGTAGCGCTTCGCCTCCTCCTGCGCCGGCACGTCCTCGCGCACCCAGAAGGCGGGCAGGTGCGCGGTCTCCAGCAGGTAGTCCTCGGGCAGGTCCGGCGCCGTCCCGGCGAACCTCAGCAGGACCAGCCGGCCGGCCAGCTCCCGGGCCGCGTAGCGGGTGAACGAGGACGGCCGGTCGTCCACCATCAGCAGCACCTCGGCGTCGGTCACACCGCCTCCAGCGCCTGACGGACGGCCTTGGCCGCGAGGGCCTGCTCCTCCTCGGACAGTTCCGGGGAGAGCGGCACGCACAGGGTGCGGTCCAGGAGGTCCCTGGTCCGTGCGAAACCGTCGCGGCTGAGCGCGAGCGGGCCCTCGGGCGCGTGGTTCCACGGAAAGCCGTCGCGGTAGAGCGAACGCCGGCCGGTGAGCACCGGGTGGTCGGGCAGCAGGTACTTCCCGAGCGTCCAGTTGGCGATCCCCGCCGCGGTGAGCGCCGCCACCGAGGCGTCCCGCAACTCCCTGCTCTCGCACCGGAACCGCAGGCTGACCTTCACGTCCCCGGCGGCCCGGGGCCGCACCACCAGGTCGGACCGGTTCGGCAGCTCGGCCATGGCGATGGCGTACATCCGCTCCAGGCCGGCGAGCAGCTCGTCGAGGTGCCGGAACTGCTGGCACTGGACGGCCGCGACCTGCTCGCTGGTCACGAAGTTCTCGCCGAAGTGGGCGTCCCGGTTCCACGTCGGGTAGTGCCCCGGCACCCGGGCCGAGCCGTGGTCGTGGTAGCGGCGCATGGTCGCCCAGGCGTCCTCGTCGTTCGTGACGAGCAGCCCGCCCTCGCCCGAGGTGAGGACCTTGTTGTGGTGGAAGCTGAACGTCCCCGCGTACCCGGCCGTCCCGACGTACCGGCCGTCGGGGAACCGGGCACCGAGGGACTGGGCGCAGTCCTCGACGAGGTACGGCACACCCACCGGCAGGGGTGCCACGGTGCCCTCCATGTGGGCCGTGATCACCCGCTGCGCGTCGGGCGGCAGCAGGGTCGGGTCCATCGAGAGCGAGTCGTCGGCGTCGACCAGCACCGGGACCAGACCGCAGGACAGCACCGCGCCGGCCACCGCGACGAAGGTGACCGCCGGGATGTGGACCAGGTCGCCGATGGCGGGCCGGGTGGAGATCAGCGCCAGCCGCAGCGCCTCCGTGCAGTTGTGGACCGCCAGGGCGTGGCCCGCGCCCAGCCGCTCGGCGACGCTGCGCTCCAGCCGGGAGGCCATGCTCTCGGTCTCGGTCTGGTAGCGGAACAGGACCTGGTGCTCGATCACCTCCTGCAGCTCCGCCATGTCGGACCAGTCGAGGTAGTTCGCTCCGTAGGGCAGGAAGCGCTGCCCGAGCCGCTTGTCGAGAGAGGTCATGGGGTGTCTGACTCCGTGATCGGCTGCGCCGTACCGTCGACGACCATCTCCTGGCCTCGGTAGTTGCGGAGCAGCAGGCCGTCGGGGGTGGGGGTGTAGGAGGGCTGCGCGATGGGGATCTTGCCGATCTTCGTCGTCAGCACGTACTGGGGGACGCCGAACCCGGTGATGTGGCCCTGGAGGCCGGCCATGATCTCCCAGCCCTTCTCCACGGACGTCATGAAGTGCGAGACCCCGGTGACGTTGTCGCAGTGGTAGAGGTAGTAGGGCCGGACCCTGATCCGCAGCAGCTCGGTCATCAGGGTGCGCATGGTGTCGACGTCGTCGTTGATCCCGCGCAGCAGCACCGTCTGGTTCCCGACCGGGATCCCGTGCCGGAGCAGGCGGTCCACGGCCGCCGCGGCCTCCGGGGTGATCTCCTTCGGGTGGTTGAAGTGGGTGTTCAGCCAGACCGGGTGGTACCGGGCGAGCATCGAGCAGAGCCCCTCGGTGATCCGCTGCGGCAACAGCACCGGGAACCTGCTGCCGATCCGGATGATCTCCACGCTGGGGATCGCGCGGAGCCCGGCGATGATCTCCTCCAGCTTGCCGTCCTGGTAGGACAACGGGTCGCCGCCGGTCAGCAGCACGTCCCGGATCTCCGGGTGGTCCGCGATGTACCGCAGGTCCTCGTCGTACGAGCCGCCCTCGTCGTCGCGGAAGTAGGTGCCCTCGACGTCGGTCGTGTGGAACTTGCGCGTGCAGTGGCGGCAGTAGACCGGGCAGGCCTCGGTGACCAGCATGATCACCCGGTCCGGGTACTTGTGCACCACCCGGTTGGTCTTGCGGTAGAAGGTGTCGCCGACCGGGTCGACCTCGGCCCCGGGGAACTCCATCAGCTCGCCGAGCGCCGGCACCGCCTGCAGCCGGACCGGGCAGGCCGGGTCGTCCGGGTCCATCAGCGACGCGTAGTAGGGGGTGACGCTCCAGCGGTACTTGCCCGCCACCCCGGTGATGGCCTTCTCCTCGTCGACGCTGAGGTTGATCCACTGCCGGGCCTTGTCGGCGGTGGTGATGCGCCGGCGCATGTGCCAGCGCCAGTCGTCCCAGTCGGTCTCGGGGACCCTGGGGCGGATCAGTTCGGGGCGGGTGGCAGCCGTGGGTTCGCGGAGGGTGTCGGACATGGCGGCTCCAGCACGAGGCGGGCGACGTGGGCGAGGGGGGCGGTACCGGCGTGGCCGGACCGGCGGGCTGACGAGGTGACGGGACGGACCGCTGCGGCGAGCTCACCGCGGGGCGCGCTCGGGGGCGGCGGGTTCACCGCGCGGGGGCGCTCACGGTGGGGCGAGCGCGAGCTGGCGGACGGTGCGGGCGACGCGCTGTGCGCCGCGCAGGTCGTCCAGGGCCGGATCGAGCAGGTGCCAGGGCCCCGCCGCGGTCGCCTCGGACGGCTCCCACAGGCCGGGGTCGTCGGGGTCCTCCGCCGTCGGCAGGGGCAGGACCGCGGCGACCCGGGCGGCCAGGTCCCGCTGGGCGGGCCCGAGCGGTGGCAGCAGGGTCAGGGGAGCCCGGCGCGCCTGGGCGAGGGCCAGCACCCCGAGCACCGGCGAGGCGAGGAACACGGCGGCCCCGGCGTGCAGCGCGTCCGGGTCGACCTCGGAGGCCCGGTCCACCCGGAGACCCGGGCGTTCCGCGCGGCCCTCCAGGGCGGACCGCAGGAGGTCGAGCCCGGTGTCGGCGACCACGGTGCAGCTTCCGGTGCGCCGCAGCGCGGCGTCGGCGAGCTGCGGCAGCGGTCCGGTGGCGAAGGCCTCCGCGTCGGCGTCCGGCACGCCCCAGAGGGACAGCAGCAGGAGGGTGCCCGAGCGCGTCCGGCTGCGGCCGGTGCGGTGCGGCGCGAGGACCCCGGTCGGGCGGGCGGCCCCGGCGGCGGGCCCGGACCGCGGCAGCCACCCGGGCCGGTGGGTCCGGCCGAGCGCCCGTTCCGGCGGCGCGTCGGCGGCGGACGGCCCCGGATGGCCCGACGCCAGGTGCACCACCGGAACGCCCAGGGCCAGCAGCCGCTCGGTGGCCGCCAGGTCGTCGCAGACCAGTGCCACGACGGGTGGCGGGTCGGGGTCCGGCCCGTCCACCCGGTGGAGGTCCCCGAGGTGGGCCGCCACCCGGCGCAGGGCGAGCGTCGAGTCCAACTGGCCCTCCCGGGCCCTCAGCAGCACCCCGGGGCCGCACGGGGCACGGCCGTCCGGAGCGTGCGGGGCCGACCGGACCTCCGCAGCCTGCGAAGTCTCCACCGACGAGGTCTCCGCAGCCGGCGGGGCGGTCTCCGGACCGGAGGTCAGTAGTGCCACGGTCCCACCGTCCCGAGCCGGGCCACGTCGTCGCTGTAGCCGGCGGCCGTGGTGGAACACCCGCTGCACACCTCGGGGCCGCGCTCGCGGAAGTAGTCGGCGTGGGACCGGAAGACCGGGGTGTCCAGCCGGATCACCCCCTGCTCCCGCAGCGGTGCGCCGCCGGGCCCGTCGTCACCGTCCCGGTGCGGGATGCAGCTGCACGCGTACATCCGCCCGTACTTGCCGTCGACGTAGATGACGTCGTCGGCGACGTGGCACAGCGGCTCGGCGGCGCGCGGGGTGACGGACCGGGTGAAGTACCGCTCCTGCTCCTCCGGGGTGTCGCCGTAGAAGCGCTTGCCCATCGGGACCAGCACGGCGTCCGGGTCCGCCTCGTAGAGCGGATCACAGACGGTGCGGACGTGGTCGGCGTCGGGGTAGGTGACGGTGCGGTCGAGCTTGAGGGCGGACAGCTCCCACTGCTGCACCCCCGCCTCGGTCAGGACCTGTTGCAGCTGCGGCATCTCGGTGTAGTTGTGCGGCCCGACCACGGTGTTGACCCTGGGCAGGACGCCGAGCGCGGCGGCGTCGCGCAGGCCCTGCAGCCCGCTGTCGAACATGCCGGGGGACCGCCGGTAGACGTCGTGGGTGGCACCGGAGGAGCCGTCCAGGCTGACGATCACCTGGGCCAGGCCGGCCTCGGCCAGCCGGGCGGCCTGCCGGGGCAGCAGCGAGCCGTTGGTGATCAGGGACATCCTCATCCCGGCGGCCGTCCCCGAGCGCACCAGCTCCACCACGTCCGGGTGCATCAGCGGCTCCCCGCCGGTGAACCGGACGTACCCGACGCCGGCGTCCCGGGCCTTGGGCAGCAGGTCGTCGAAGTCCTCCCGGGAGAACCGGAACGTGTCGCGGGAGAGGGCGAACTCGCACATGAAGCAGTCGGCGTTGCAGGCTTCCAGGATCCTGATGAAGAGGTAGCGATCACGTGCACGCACGGGGCGGGACCTTCCAGGCGGTTCACGGGACGGAGGCGGGGCGGGGTCGAGGGCGGACGGAGCAGGGGCGGGGACGGCCGGACCCGGCCGCCGGGTCAGGTGGACGGGTGCGCCGCGTCCAGGACTTCGAGCAGGGCGTCGGCCACCTGGGCCGCGCCTCCGGTGCCGACCGCGGTCGTGAGCGCGCCCCAGTCCTCGACCTCCGCGGACCGGCGCAGCGCCTCCAGGACACCGTCCCGCAGGACGCGCCCGACGGCTCGGTGGTCGTCGCCCCGGGCCGCCGCCTCGATCGCGCCGTAGATCAGCTCCAGGGCGTGGTCCTCCCCCTCGGAACGCAGCGCCAGCGCCTCGTCCTCGGCGAGCACGTCCTTGGGCCAGGGCACCCGGAGCCGGGCGTCGAGCGCCTGGCTGTGGTAGCGGCCGTTGAAGATCTGGCTGAGGTTCTGCGGCGGCAGGCAGATCGTGGGGACGTTCAGGCCGCCGGCCTCCAGCAGGGTGGTCAGGCCCGGCGAGGTGAGCAGGACGTCGCTCGCGGCCAGGCGCTCCAGGAACGCCCCGTGGCCGAGCGGGCCGGTGGTCGTCCGCGGCGGGGCGATCGACGCGTCGACCAGCCGGCCCGCCAGGTCGGCGGGCAGGTTCCCGGCGATGTGCACCTCCTCGACGCCGTGGGCGGCGAGGGCTTCCAGGACGGCCGGCACGACCAGGCGCGGGTAGTTGCCCGGATCGCCGAGTCGCGGGGCCCGCAGCCCGCCCAGGCTGATCAGCGCCCTGCGGTACGGGCCGCCGGTACGCCGCCCGCCCGCGGGCCCCCCGGCGGCACGCGCGGACCCCAAGGCGCTCGGCGCGGCGATGACCGCCTCGACCCAGCGCAGGGCCCGGGCGCCGGCGAGAACGTCCAGGCACTCGGACGGCAGCTCGACGCTCCGCTGCGCGCAGTACACCGTCGTGTCCAGCGGCAGGGCGTCCCGGTCGCCCTCGGACCAGAGGAAGGGCAGGCTGTCGACGAACACCGTCGGCACGCCGGCCGCCAGCAGCGCCTTCGCGGCCGCGCCGTCCAGGACGACCACGGCGGCCCGCACACCCTGCGAGCGGACGATCTCCCGGACCGCCGCGGCCAGCCGCTCCGGATCGGCCGGCAGGTCGTACCAGCCGTCCACCGTGTGCTCGGCGAGCAGCGGCCGGCCCAGCCCGGAGGCCAGGCCCACGAAGCGCAGCGGCGTCGTCGGGCGGCGCCGCAGCGCGGAGAGCACGGCGCTGAGCTTCCCCGAACTGCCCCATCCGAATTCGGCCCCCACGAGCGCGACGGTGGCGGGGCCGGACCCCGGGGCGGGGTTCTCGGCGGGCGCAGCGACATCGGACGGCATCGGTTGTCTCCCGCATTCCTGAAAAGGCCGGCAGGGTTGGCACCGGGACATCCGCCGCACGCGTGCACGGAGCAGCCCCGGGAGGGATCACGCACCCCACCGTGCGGTCGACGCGGCGAGGCTTCCTTCGACCACAACCGTTACGCATACGGCCGACCGGCACAAGGGCCCGATTCGGCATTCATGCTCACGAGTGAATATCCCGATCTGGCGACTAACTATCATCCGAAGATCGGGAGTTGATGATCTCTCAGGGATAGCAGCGCGCCCCGTGCGGTGATCGGGTCGCTGGTTCACTCCTGCCGGGTCGCGGGATCCGGTGGAACCGTTGCTGCCGGCAGCCCGGGTGCGGCCGCAGGGCGGCGGGACCGCGAACCTGGGCGACGATGCGGCGTTCGCAGCGGTCGTGGACCTCCGGATGAAGCACGACCCGGAACAACTCCCGTACCACCGCCCCCGCGAGGTCCACGCGGCACGGTGCGGCGGGCGAACAGCCAGGGCGCACCCGGGGCCGGAAAGGCCATCACCGCCACGACCTCCCCGAGCCGAGCCGAGGCACATCGGGATCCGCCGCGCCACGGAATGATCAACCATTCGAGTGACATCGCGGTCCGACGGCTCTGACCGCATGACCCACCGGCCCTCCGGGTGCAAGTATTTGGTTCGCATCCGGACGATCGCCCCAGGGCGCAGGCATCCCCGCGGCCGGTCATGCGTGGCACGATCATCCGCCACTGGGGTCCCGTCCACGCCGAACGCCCCTCGCCTCGCCGTCCTGCACCTCCAGCAGCTGCGGAACAGTGAATCCGAAGCATGAATCGGCCGATCGGCGACGCCCTCGGCGCTCTAGAGGGTCCGACGAACCGCATCCGTCGCACGCAACCAAGGAGTCCGCAATGAAGCGAATCAAGCCCTCCCCTCCGGCGATCAACACTTTCTACGAGCAGGCCGGAAAGCTGGTCTCAGACGCCCTGGAGAAGCACGACATGAAGCCGATTCAGATCGGCAGCGGCGGCGAGTTCCCGTACAGCTACGCGACTCCTGACGTCAACTTCTACCTGAAGACCTGGGAGTACCTCAACCGAAATCTCGAGGAAGTAAAGGACACTGATCGGCTGGCGTTCGGCGAGCCCCTGACCAACCAGTACCTGAAGTACTACAACCTCCTCGGCTACCAGCTCTCCGCCGAGGACAGCAAGAAGCTCGACGCCGCCAAGGAAACGGCGCAGGAGGTCAGCTCGGAGCTCGTCAAGGAATACGAGCGCCTGTACGGCAAGATCACACCAGAAATGATGACGAAGGCCGAGGTCGCCAACAAGCAGGACTATATCCTCGACTACAAGGTCAACTCGTGGGCCAAGAACGGGCACTTCGTGCTGAGCGACGAGACCCTGGACAACCTGGAGGACTTCCTGCCCAAAATGCCGAGCTCCGCTCGGGTTCTCATTCCGCTGATCGGAAAATCCCTGCAGCCGTACCTGGCGGTGAGTGGAATCGTCAATCGCATCTACCAGGCCGACAGTGAGATCAGAAACGTCAAGAAGAACGCCGAGCATCCCAACGAAGCGAACAACGGGGTCATCACCGAGGACGATCACAGGAAGACCGCCTACCATGCGGGAATCGACGTCGAACCCGGCCCCAAGCAGATCGACACCCGACTGAAGGGTGACAACAAGGTCTCGGTTCACCTGAGTTTCAGCAACTTCGCGGAGAAGGAAGCCGACCTGCAGATCGAAGGCCAGGCCGGGGGCAGAATCAATCTCTTCTCGGTCCTGACGATCAGCACCGAATCCGGTACCAGCTACTCCCTGCACGAGCTGAACACCTCTTTCGAGGAGTGTTCGGTCACACTGACCTACGGAGGGCCCACCGCCGTCTACATCAAGCCCCGGCCCTACCAGGTGGACAGTGCCACCGGCTGGTTCTACCTGTCACCGATCAAGGACGCCATCGACAACGGCCCGGATCCCACCAAGTCCGGCTTCGTCATGACGCCCTACCCGAGCGACGGCGGCATCAAGGTACTGCAATATCTGGTCATCAGTCGATTCCCGTCCTTCAGGATCAGCTACAGCCGCGGCTCGACCAGCGAATCCCTCGAAAAGCTGCATTCCGAGAGCAGCGTCAGCGTCAACCTCTTCGGCATCCCGCTCGGCTCGGCCGGGTACGAGTACAAGTCGACCTCACTGGAAAAGCGCAGCGAGAACGAGGGCTTCGACATCGTCTTCGAGACACCCATGGACGTGACCGGCAACATCCTCGACCGCCGGGCCCACGTCATCGGCGGTGGCATCACCTCCCTGACCCCCTGACCTGCGATGCCCGGCGGTCCGTCCGCCGGGCGCGCCGGGCGACGGTGCCGTCCGGTCCTCGCCGCAGGACCGGACGGCACCGTCACGCACTCCTCCCCCCGCCGCACGCCGAGATCGATCACCGTCAAGCCCCCGCCACCAAGCCGTCTAAGGAAGCATCGTGAAGCCCACCCCTGATCTTCTGGCCGCCACCAAAGCCTTCCATGATGAAGTAGCGAAGGGCGTCGCCGCTGCCCTCTCGAAGCCGGCGATGAGAGCATTCGACCTCGGCACGAAGAACCTCCCGTACCACTACCTCACCCCCAACAACAACTTCTATTCCGCCACCTGGGAGTTTATCGACCACAACATCTCGGCGACCGTCCGAGGCGAGGGGCTGACCGCCGGGGAGCCTCTCACCGAACGCTATCTGAAATACCTCAGGGCCCTGGATTTCGCGTTCTCGTTCTCCGATTGGAAGAAGGTCCACGAGGTAGCCGAAAAGGCCGGTCAGGCGACCGTCGACCTGGTAATGAAGTATGAGGCAACAATCTCTGCCATCACTCCTGAAGATTTGCGTCGAGCCCGGGTCGAGGAGAAGGTCGAGTACATCCTCGTCGACCGGCTGAACGCATGGTCCGAGTCAGGTGCATTCGAGCTCGACCAGGCCGTACTGGACAACTTGGAGAGCCATCTCCCGAAACTCCCGAAAGGCGCCAAGGTCCTGGTCGATCCGCTCGGCAAGGTCTTGAAACACTACCTCCCCGTCAAGGCGCTCATGAACGGGAGAACCCGCGCGCTCGGGCTGAGGGATATTCTCTTGAGAAACACCGGGCACCCTGAGGAGGGAAACGGCGGGATCTGCGTGGAGACCGCCACCGGGGAAACCTCCTATCGGGCGGGGTACGACATCGAGCCGATTCCCGAAAAGATTCACGAAAGCGTGAGGGCGGGCACGAAGCGAGTTCAGGTGAAGTTCGACCTCACTAATCCCAAGGGGGACTACGCCGACCTCTCGATCAATGGCCAGAAAGTCGGAAATGTTCCCGTAGTTGCTATTCTGGCGATCACCGGAGATTCCGCCGGGGTATCGCTCGGTCAGTTCAACACCACGCCCGCCGAATGCACGATGGAGATCGCATTCAAAGGGCTCACCACGGTCTACTGCAAGCCTCTCGCGTACCAGGCGGACAGCCATCAGGGCTGGTTCTACCTCGATCCCCTCAAGGACGCCTTGCGAGACGGCCCGGTTCCGACCAAGACAGGATCGACGCTCGATCCGCTCCCGCAGGACGACGGCATCAACGCACTCCAGGAACTGGCGATCAGCAGATTTCCGTCCATCGCGGTCAGCTACACCAGTGGGGCTGCCAGCCAGATCGTCGAGGATCTGAGGTCCGAACCGACCGTGGGCGTGAACCTCTTCGGCACCCCGATCGGCGCGGCCGGCTACTCCTACAAGGTCACGTCATTCCATGACCATGGCAGCAATAAAGGCTTCGATATCGTCTTCGAAGCCCCCTTCGAGGTCGGGAGTCTCCTCGACCGACAGGCGCACGTCCTTGCCGGAGTGGTCAAGAGCCTGAGCTCCCAAGGAGCTTAGTACCACCTGGAAGTAGCGGCGAAGGCCATCCAAGGAGGAAGTCATGGCGGGTAATCTTGTACTGAAGGATATTTCTCAGAGCGACCTAAACGCCGCCGAAAGGGCGGCGGCCACCGGGGTTTCGTGGAGCAAGGTCCACCACAAGGACATCCCCTGGGACGCGAAGTCACGCGCAGATCTTGAAACACTGCTGTCGGGAAGAGCCCTCAAGGATCGAAGCAGCCTGCCCCCGCACCGATACCTCACGTTCTCACTCGCGGACACCAGGACAACCGAGGCCCGGGCCGATATCGAGAGGTTCCTCCTCAAGCCCGACCCGATCCCTTCATGGATGTACAAAGGACCCGGTGGACTTGTTCTTCCTTACGGGGACAAGCTGAACGAGTCCTACACATACGGAACAGAAAAACTCACGGCACAGAAGTCGTGGAACAACGGGAATCTCCACCAGGCCCTGCACATCCAGTACCTGAGTGGATCCCTGATCGTCGAGGTCTACTACCTGAGCGGGAGAGAGATCAAGTGACGGCCTGGCGTCACCGCGTGAACGGCCGGTCCTGCAACAGCACTCACGGTGAGGACAGTTCAGGTCCGACGCCGTGCGGCGGCGAACAAGCCCAGAGGTCAGCGCGGTCGGCCACGCCGGCCGCATCGGCCACGCCGCTCGCCGCGTCGGGTCAGACGGTCGGCTTCCACCCCAGCAGGGGGGCGAGCCGGGTCGCGATGTCGGTGAGGATCTGCACGTAGTCCTCGTGGCCGAAGGTGAACGGCAGCGCGAAGACGGCCTCGTCGACCTCCCGGAACGCGGCGTGCGCGTAGAGCTGTTCGGCGATCTCCTCGGACGTCCCGACCAGGTCCGGCGCGAACATCACGCGTGCCGGACCCTGCGGGGAGGTGGTGCGCGGGAGCCGGTTCAGGGCGTACTCCCGGTACTTGGCGCGCTGTTCGGCCGAGGCGCCGTCGGTGGGGATGACCACGAGTCCCTGGGAGACCCGGGCGCGCGCGCCCTCGGGGTGGTGGGCGCGGAAGGCCTCGATCTGCGAACGCTGGATCTCGGCGAAGTCCTCCGCCTCCTCCGCCCGCACCACGTTGCTGGTCAGCAGGCTCAACCCCTGCTCCCCCGCCCACCGGGCCGAGCGCAGGCTCCCGCCTCCGTACCAGATGCGGCTCGCCAGGCCGGGCGCGACCGGCTGGACCCGGTCCGAGAACACCTCGATGCCCTCGACGCCGCTGAAGTCGGTGGCCGGCTCGCCCTTGACGAAGTCCAGCAGCCGCCGTACCCGCTCGTAGCCGAACTCCTCGGCCTCGGCGGTGTCCGGGTACAACGCGGGGGCGACCTGGTCGAAGTGGCCGGGCCGTCCGACACTGATGCCGGGGTTGAGCCGGCCGCCGGACAGGATGTCGGTGGTCGCGAGGTCCTCGGCCAGCCGCAGCGGGTTCTCCCACCCCAGCGGGATGACCGCGGTGCCCAGCTGGATGCGCCGGGTGCGCTGCGAGGCCGCCGCCAGCACGGCGACGGGCGAGGATATCCCGTACTGGAGGTGCCGGTGTCGCACCCAGGCGCTGTCGAATCCCAGCTGCTCGCCGAGCTCGATGAGCTGGAGCGTCGACTCGTGACCCCGGCCGGGGTCGGCGGGGTCGAACAGCCCGATGGTCAGGAACCCCAGCTTGCGAAGGGGCTGCGAGGGCAGCGGCACCGGTTCCTCCGTTTCCGCGACGGGCTCGGCACGGAGCGGCGCGGTTCGACTGTCACGACCCGGGGACCGATCGCCGGGCGTCCGACCCACACTCACACGTGGGCCGGAGGCGATCAAGTGCCGCACGGGTAACGCCATCGGGGGCAACACGCCCGTGACGTCGCCGCAGCAGTCGGCCGCGCGCCGGCGCCGCGCGGCGTCCGTCAGTCCGCGGTGCGGAACAGCGGCTTGCCGGCGTGCAGCCGACGGCAGATCCGCCGGTAGCTCGGCCGCCCCAGCTTGGGCGGCCGGCCCTCCCGGGCCCGTTTCGCACCCCCGTCGTACAGCTGCGGGACGAGGATCTCCCGCGCGGCCCTGAGCTGTTCCCGGGTCGGGTCGTAGGAGTCGATCTCGACCTCCAGCTCACCCGTGCCGTAGGAGGAGGACTTGTCGCTCAGCACCAGCGCCCGCCCGTGGACGGCGCCCGCCACCTCGAAGACGAAGTCGTTGTAGTGGCCGCAGACCATGCCCTCGGCCCGCAGGTCTCCCCCGACGTACACCGAGCCCCAGGAGACGAGGTCGCGCACGACGAGGTCGCCGAGGACGACCAGCAGGCCGATGCGGGAGACGTAGTCGTCCACGAACCCGTGCACCACGAGGTCGCCGTCGACGATCAGCGCGACGTCGTGGTCGAGGTCCTCCGGCACGACCAGGTCGCCGTGGTGGACGTACCAGCCGTAGTCGGGGTCGTCGAGGTAGTCGGCGATCTGGGTGTGCCGGCCGATGCGCTCGGCGTACGCGCCGGCGTCGGACAGGCGGTCGAACCGGGCCCGCCAGTCGGAGGTGGTCAGCACGGGTTCCCCGTCTCCCCTCGTGCGGCCGCGCGCAGGGTCCGGACCTCCAGCAGGTCGCGGGCCTCGGCGGCGTGGTCGTCGTCCGAGCACCCGGCGATCGCGGCGAGCACGGGCACCGGAAGCTCGGGGTTCTCCATCATGGTCGAGCAGTACCGGTTCTCGGCGGCCCAGCCGAGCAGGACGTCGCGCGGGGCGGCCGGGTTCCTCGCGAGGTCGTCCAGGTCGTGGCCCTCGGGCGACAGGGCGGCCGCGCGGGCGTACTCCGCCAGCGCCTCGGGCGGGACGTGCCGGTTGGCGACCGCCCGGCTCAGGTAGTAGACCGGGCTCCCGACCATCGCGGCGAGGACCTGCTCCGGCGGTTGCGTCCCGACCGCCCGCTCGATCCGGTCGAAGCTCGCCCGTTCGGCCTCGCCCTCGACGTTCCGCCCGCTGTAGTCGAGCGCGAAGCCGATGAGGAGGTCGGCCGGCCAGTTCGGCTGGGACATCGCGTTCCCCTCGTGGAAGTACGGGTTCAGCTCCAGCGCGTGCAGGCGGCGCAGCGTCTCGGGCGGGGTCGCCGGGTGGCCGAGGACGGCGTGGACGAGGCGGCGGCGCTCCTCCCGCTCCTCGGGGTCGGGCTCCCGGCCCGCGGCGGTGTCGTCGGCGGCGAGCCCCGCCAGCGTGTCGGCGAGGCGGGTGAGGGCGGCGGGCGGGGCGAGGCGGTTGTCGGAGAGTTCCGCCAGCACCCTGCGGTCGGGATCGGCCGCGAGCGCGGTCAGCTGCGCGACGGGGGTGTACCAGTTGTCCGCCGCCGCGGCCCGCACCCGCGGGTCGGGGTCCTCGGCGAGCCGGGCGAGCGAGACGGGGTCGTGGTTGCGCCACCGGGTGGCGACCAGCGCGCGGACGGCCGGGTCCGGGTCGCCCGCGAGGGTGTCCAGCACCGGTGCCAGGTCGCGGTGCCCGCGGCGTTCGACGGCCGTGCGGCGCACCCTCGGGTCCGGGTCGGCGAGGTCGGCGGCGCTGCTGCGTCCGAGGGCCGTCAGGACGCGGCGCACGCGCGGGTCCGGGTCCCCGGCCAGCGCGTCGAGTTCCTCGGGCCGCGCACCGACCCGGCGGGCGACGGTCAGCCGGACGTCCGCGCACGGATCGGCGACCAGGACGGCGGCCACCGAGCGGGGCAGCTTCTCGCGCGCGGCGAGTGCGCGGCGCACGGCGACCGCGGGGTCGGCGGCGAGCGCCTTCACCGCCCGCCGGGGCGTGGCACGGTGCACGGCGGCGGCCCGCCGCACGCCTTCGTCGGGGTGGGCGGAAAGCCGGGCCAGCCGTGCGGGAGCGGTGGCCGGCTGCGCGGCCAGCGCGCGGGCGACGGGTGTCCACCGCGGCACGTCACCGCCCGCCTCGGCCCGCACGGCGAGTTCCTCCGCCAGGTCGGCGGGCAGGCCGATCCGGGACGCCACGATCCGCGCGAGCGCGGGGTCGGCGGCCAGCTCGCGCAGCCGCGCCGGCGGCGTCGCGCGGCGCCAGGCCTCGTCCACCAGCAGATCCGCCGTCATCCCGCCCCCTCGTCCTGCCCGTTCCGGGCCGCCGTGCGGTGTCGGCCCGGCCGCTGCCGGGCCACCGTCCGGCCACGGGGCAAAGCCTCGCACGTACCACCGACACCGCCGGCACCACCCTCCTCGACGGCCCCGCCGGGCTCCGGCAGGCCCGGTCGGACCGTGAGCGGTTCGTTCAAGACCGCGGGCGTCGCCGCTCCGAGACTGCTCGCATGACCGAGCACACGACCCGCCGAACGACCGACGAACCCTCGGCCGGCCACGCCGCCGACCCGACGACCGGACGGGCGACCGGGGAGGCGACCGGCCGGGCCTTCACCCCCGCCACGGGCCGGTTCGCCCCGGTCCGCTTCTACGACCCCCTGATCGCCCTGACCCGGGAGCGGCTGTGGCGCGGGCTGCTGGCCATGCACGCCGCGCCGCGGCCCGGTGACGTGATCGTCGACGTGGGCACCGGCACCGGCTCACTGGCCCTGCTGCTCAAGCGGGTCGAGCCGCGGGCGAGGGTGGTCGCCGTCGACCCCGATCGCGAGGTGCTGGCGCTGGCCCGGCGCAAGGCGAAGGCCGCCGGTGCGGACGTCGAGTGGCGGGTGGGCATGGGCGACGCGCTGGCGGACGTCCTCGATCCCGGCTCGGCGGACACCGTCGTCTCCGGCCTGGTGCTCCACCAGTGCCCCCTCGCGGTGAAGCGGTCCGTCCTCGCGTCGATGTCCGAGGCGTTGCGGCCCGGCGGGAGGCTGGTGATCGCCGACTTCGGGCTCCAGCGGACGCCGCTGATGCGCCTCGCCTTCCGGATCGTGCAGCTGGCGGACGGGAAGGAGGACACCCAGCCCAACGCCGACGGCGTCCTGCCCGGGCTGATCTCGGAGGCCGGCTTCCGGGACGTCCGCGAGGCCGAGGTGGTCTCGACGGTCAACGGTTCGATCTCCGTCCTCGTCGCCCGGCGGGGCTGACGGCCGCAGCGCGAGCAGGACGGCGGAGGGGGTGAAGCCGATCATCTCGCGCATCTGCCGGCTGAGGTGCGCCTGGTCGGCGAAGCCGCCCGTGATCGCGGCGTCGGCGAGCGACTGCCCCTCCCGCATGGCCTCGGCCGCGCGGGCCAGCCGCCGCCAGATGCGCCAGCGGGCGAGCGGCAGGCCCAACTGCAGCCGGGCCAGGGCCCGCAGGCGCTGGGGTGAGAGTCCGACCCGGGCGGCGAGGTCCGGCATCGGCAGGCTCCGGTCCGCCAGCAGGTCCAGCGCCGCCGACAGCCGGGGGTCGAGCCGGCTCGACGGCCGCCCGTCGGCCGGTCGCAGGTCTGCCTCGCGGAGGTCGCGCAGCTCGGACGCCTCGGTGACGCCGGCACCGCAGCGGTCGCGCAGCCGGTCGGCGAAGGCGCAGTGCGGGTCGACGAAGAGCGTCCGCAGGTGCGGCACCGCGAGCAGGCGGTGCCGCACCATCGGCGGGACGAGCAGCGCCTCGGCGCGGTGGCGGACGCCGTCCGCGTCGACCATGGCGACCTCGCCCTCGACGGCGACGGCGATCTGGAAGGCGGCGTGCCGGTGCAGGGTGCTGTCGGATGCCGCCGGTCCCTGGAACCACGCGTACCCGTGGCCGACCGCGAAGCCCCGCACCGGTTCCCTCCCTGCCCCCATGTCCCCGATCCTGCCAGCCGGTTGACGCCCCGGCGAGGTCGGCCCCGGCACCACGGGCCGACCTCGCCCCCGACCACCGGATGGTGGGCGGACCGGTCAGGGGCAGTGCTTCCAGGCGAGGTGGTAGACCGTGTTGACGCTGCCGTCGGTGGAGTCCATGGTCATGAAACTGGTGGTCTTGGTCGTGTCCGAGGTACCCGCGCTGACCCGGATCTCGGTGTTGATGTTGAAGTTGCGGAGCTCGCCGCAGGGCGACCAGACCAGGGCCGCGACGGCGACGGTGTCGGTGGCCTGCCAGCTGTCGTCGAGCGCCCCGGTGAACCGGTGGCTGAGCGAGGCGGTCTCGGGCGAACCCTGGAAGTAGTAGCTGGCCTTCTGGACGGCGCTCGCGCCCTTCTCCAGGTGGGCGAAGCCGCGGTAGTCGGCGGAGGCGATCGCGTAGGTGAAGCCCTGCGGGACGTGGACGTTGAGGTTCAGCTGACAGTTCTTCCGGAAGTCCGTCGGCTTCGAACCCACGCCGACCTGGGCGACGTACTGGCTGTAGGTCACGGTGAAAGCGGTGTTGTCCGGGGAGATGGCGACCGCGGCCGAGCCGGCCGGGCACCCGGAGCCGTTGACGGTGGCGACGTCGATGACGATCTTGTCCGGCGGCGGCGTCGTCCAGCCGGAGGCGCCGGCGGTGCCGGCCAACGGGGTGGCGAACAGGACCGCGGCGGCGCCGCCGACGGCCATGAGGCGTACGGTCACGGGAGTTTCCTTCCGTCCGGCCGCCGGGCTCCCGGTCACGCACCCCCACGGGCGGACCCGACCGACGGCTTTGTCACGTACATGTCAGCACGCTGAGTACGGCCCGTACAGGGGCGCGACCGGGCGCACCTCAGAGCGCCGGAGCAGCCACCCCGGCGCTCGTCCGCAGGTTCACGCCGGGCCCCGCCCAAGGGCGCACCACCCCGCCGCCGGGGGGGGGGTTGCTGAAAAACCCCCGCCCAACACCCACACACGATCGCCAGAGAGTATTGTCCCGAAATAAAAAAATAAGAGAAAGG
>NZ_JBHXKE010000007.1:6054-38465 GCF_042722765.1 Kitasatospora sp. NPDC058406 | reverse complement strand
CGCGGTTCCAGCCCCCGCGGCGGTGGGCCGCGGGTTCCGGCGGGGCCCCGCCCTCGGGCGCACCCCCCCGGCGGGGCGGGTGGTTCCCCTCCGCCCCGCCGGAGAACCACCGTCCGCGGCGGAATTCGGCGGAACGGCGGAATCAGCAGAGTCGGCAGGGTCGGCGGAAGGCCGAAGGCCGAATTCGGGGCGAAGAAAAGGGCAAGGGGAGAAATCCGCTCCTTGCCACTCTCAACCTATAGCCCATCAGAGGGCTTGCGGCAAGGCCCCCGTACCGGCCCACAATCTCCGATCGAAGCCGGAACTGCGACTCCGGACCTGCGAGAACTGGAGACGGAAATGCGCGCGCTGTTGTCTGCCTACGATTCACGCGGGGGCGTCGAGCCGCTGGTGGCCCTCGCGGTACGCCTGCGGGAGTTCGGTGCGGAGGTCACGGTGTGCGCACCGCCGGACGACGAGTTCGCGAAGCGGCTGGCCGGGATCGGCGTCGAGCTGGTGCCGACGGGCCGGTCGGTGCGGGAGCTGGTGACCGGGCGGACGCCGCCCTCGCCGGGCGGCGTGCCCCGGCGCGCCGCCGAGATGGTCGCCGCGTTCCACGCGAACGTCACCGCGGCGGCGGCCGGGGGGTGCGACGTCCTGGTGGCGACCGGCCTCGTCCCGGCCGTGGCCGGGGTGAAGTCGGTGGCCGAGAAGCTGGGCATCCGCTACGTGTACGCGAGTTACCAGCCGGTGAGCCTGCCCTCGCCGCACCACCCGCCGATCCCCCGGCCGGGCCGGCCGCTCCCGCCGGACGTGACCGACAACCGGGTGCTGTGGGACCGGGACGCCCGGGACGCGCAGGAGGTGTTCGGCGAGGCGATCAACTCCCACCGGGTCTCGGTCGGCCTGCCGCCGGTGGACGACGTCCGTGACCACGTCTTCACCGACCGGCCCTGGCTGGCCACGGACCCGGTGCTGGCGCCCTGGGAGCAGCCGGCGGACCTCGACGTGGTGCAGACCGGCGCGTGGGTCCTGCCGGACCTGCGCCCGCTGCCCGCCGACCTGGCGGCGTTCCTGGACGCCGGGGCTCCGCCGGTCTACGTGGGCTTCGGCAGCATCCCCCTGCCCGACCCGGCGGGCGTCGCCCGGGCGTGCGTCGAGGCGGTCCGTGCGCAGGGCCGCCGGGCCGTCCTCTCCCGTGGCTGGGCCGACCTGGCCCTGGTCGACGACCGGGACGACTGCTTCGTCGTGGGCGAGGTCAACCACCAGGCGCTGTTCCGCCGGTCGGCCGCCGTCGTGCACCACGGCGGCGCGGGCACCACGACGACGGCCACCTGGTCCGGCGCGCCCCAGGTCGTGGTGCCCCAGGGGGCGGACCAGCCGTACTTCGCGAGCCGGGTGACCGGCCTGGGCATCGGCGCCGCCCACGACGGCCCGACCCCGACCGCCGCCTCGCTGTCCGCCGCGCTGGCGATCGCGCTGGCCCCGGAGACCCGCGAGCGGGCGACCGCCGTCGCCGGCGCCTTCCGCACCGACGGGGCGGCGGTGGCCGCGGGGCTCCTGCTCGACACGGCCGGCTGAGGACGACCGGCGGCGGGGGCCGGGTCGGCGGGGCGCCCGGGGAGCACCGCAACCGGGGCCACGCCTGGTTCCGCGCCGGCGACGGCCGGGTCGTGCACGCCTGGGACGCGGTCAGGGTCGAGGACCACCTGGCCGTCGACGAGGTGGCCGTCCCGCCCGGCCGGGAGCCGCCCTCCTGCCTGGGCCGGGTCCCGGTGCAGCGCGTCTTCGAGGGCCACCGGTCGCGGGACCGGACCCCCGAGGGCGGCCCGGAGACGGCGGCGGTCCGCGCGCAGAACACCCGGTTCGGCACCCCGTAGCAGTCGGTGACCGAGGTCCTCCCGCTCCCCGTCGTCCGACGGACGGGGAGCGGGAGGGCCTCGGCGAGACGTGCGCGGCCCGGCCTGCCTCAGCCGGCGCCCGGGCCCGCGTCGCCCGGCCCGGCCGCGGCGGCCCGGGAGCCGGGGGTGCGGAAGGCGGCGATCTCCTCGGTCAGGGCCCCGGTCACCGCGCCCGGTCGGGTGGCCAGGTAGAAGTGGCCCCCGGGGAAGCTCCGGAGCCGGAACCCCCCGTCGGTGAGCTCGGACCAGCGCTCCGCCTCCGCCCGGGTCACCTGGGGGTCGGCGTCCCCGGTGAACACGGTGACCGGGCAGCGCAGCGCCGGTCCGGCCTGGTGGGCGTAGGTCTCGACGGCCGTGTAGTCGGCCCGCAGGCTCGGCAGGATCATCCGCTGGATGTCCTCGTCCTGGAGCAGCGCGGAGTCGGTGCCGTTCAGCCGCTGGATCTCGGCGAGGATGCCCGCGTCGTCGCGCAGGTGCACGGTCTCCTCGCGCGCGGTCGTCGGGGAGCGGCGGCCCGAGGCGACCAGGCCCAGCAGCCGGACGGAGGACTCCTTCTCCAGGCGCCGGGCCGTCTCGTACGCGAGGACGGCGCCCATGCTGTGCCCGAAGAACACCACCGGGCGCTCGGTCCGGGGGCTCAGTACCTCGCAGATGCCCTCGACGAGTCCGCCGATGCTGTCGAGGCACGGTTCGGACCTGCGGTCCTGCCGGCCGGGGTACTGCAGGGACAGCACCTCGATGTCCGGGGAGAGCGCGGCGGACAGCGGCTGGAAGTAGCTTGCGGAACCGCCGGCGTGCGGGAACGCGACCAGGGTGAGGCCGGCCCCGGGGGCCGGGTGGTACTGCCTGAGCCAGAGTCGGCTCAGCTCCAGGAGGTCGGGCATGCGGTGGGTCCGTTTCTCGTGGTTCGGGTCGTACCCGGGGGACGGGGCGGGATCACGCTCCGGGCAGTCTGTCGGTAGAGCATCAGGTCCGTAAAGCAGATCATCCGGTGTCGGACGGTCAGGCCCGGCCGCGTGGCGGACCCGGTCCCGGTCGGCGGCCGACAGCAGGACCCGGGCCGGCCCGCCCTCGCGGACCACCACGCCACCGGCGCTCGACGTCGGAACGCCGAGCGCCGCGCCACCTTGGCCTGCCGCCGGGCCTCCTCGACCGGCACGGCACCCTGCCGGTGGCCGACGAGGATCCCCGCCCGACCCGGCCGACCCGGCCGGCCGTTCGGCCCGGCCCAACTCCCCGGGCCGGTCACCGGATGCGCCCGGTTCCCCGGGCCCCGCCGGCAGGACGTCCGGGAAGAGCCGTACGGCTGCGTGCCGGAGCAGGACCTCCGTCCGCAGCAGCGCCGGGACGTCCGCGTCGGGCCCGGCCGTCGTCGCCGGCCCGGCCGCCCGGACGGTCCGAACGGCCCGGTCCAGGGTGAATCGTCAGCCTTTCGGAGCCGCCCGGTCAGCCGACTGTGCCCACCCGTACCGCCACCGGCGGTCCGCCGAGAAGCCCTGCCCGGGCGGGGAGCCGCCGCCGGACGGCGGTCCCGCGCACGGCCGCCGCCCCGCCGACGGAAGGCCGCCGGCCCCTGCGCCGGCCCCTGCGACAGGGCGCCCGAGGGTGCGAAACCGCCGGTCCGGACCCGGCTGCGGGCGGAAGGCGGTTGATTGCCGGTCGAGATCCGGTCGCCGGTCCCGGGCAGGGTTCATCCGGTTCCCCGGCAGGCCATGATGTGGACGCCACGAGGCGCACGGATGACGGAGTCGGATCATGACGCTTGGTCAGAATGACCATCCAGGAGACGAGTTGACGAGTACCGGCGGTCTCGCCGGGGTCCGGTCCTGGGCTCTGGACGCGACGGGGCGGGCCGAGGCCCTGCTGCTGCCCGACCCGTCCGGGCCGCCCCGGCTGCGGCTGGACGACCCGGTGGCCCACGACCGGCTGATCGACGAACTCGACCGGCTGGAGGGGCTGCTGGCACCGGACGAGCCGGCCGGGCCGGTCCTGGCGGCACGGCTCGGCGGGCTGCTCGCGCAACGTCACCTGCGCGGGGGCGGGGCACCCGCCGACCGCCCCCACGCGCTGCGGCTGCTGCGCGAGGCACGGGCCCACCAGGTGCCGCTCACCGGCTGGGAGGCCCACCGGGCCGCGCTGTACCTCGTCATGCTGGTGATCCCCCACCCGGCCGGCCGGCCCGACGGCGGCACGGGACACTTCTCCGCCCTGATCGGCTGGCAACGGGACAACCCCGGAGCCTTCGACCCGCGCGGGCCGGAGGTCACCGAGCTGCGGGGACTCCTGGACGACCTGCGCGACGTCCGGCTGATGCCTGAGCTGCGCGCGCAGTTGGACACCATGACCACGGTCCTCGGGCTGGCCCAGGGCGACACCGCCGACTTCGCCGCCGGTGTCGGGCCGCTGGTGGAGTCGCTGCCGGCGGACTTCCCCGGCCTCCAGCAGCTGCGCATGCTGATGAGTCTCATCCCGACCGTCCCGGCCCCGACCGCACCGACCCCGGCCGGACCGCTCGCCGAACCGACGCCCTCGGCCCCGGCGCCCGTTGCCCCGCCGCCCGCCGAGCCGTCACGGCCCCGGGTGCCGATCGACACGGAGGCCGAACGCGAGGAGTTCGACCGGACCATGGCGATGACGCTCGCCATGGTGGAGATGTCGATGCCGGGCTCCCTCGCACCGGAGCAGCTCACCGAGCTGGCGCAGCAGCTCCGGCCCGGCCGCGCCCACGGCACCGGCGACCCCGCGGACGCGGCGCAGGACGCGCTGGCCTACGCCATGACCGTCCTGGTCCCCGCCCTGCAGCAGCGGGACCAGGGCCTGCTCTCCGACGCCCTCGGCTCGCTGCAACGGGCCGCCGACGGCCTGCCGCCCGGCAGCGACTGGCAGCAGCTGCTCGGCGCCATCGGCCCCGCCGTCCTGTCCGCCTCGCAGTACCTCGGCGGGAACCTGGTCGACGCCGAGGCGGCGGAGCGGCAGCTCACCGAGGTGCTGGGGCGACTCGGCGATCTGCCGCTCTCGTTCACGGCCCAGGTACGGGCCCTCGCGGCGGGCCAGCGGAGCCGCCGGTTCCAGCGCGCCGAGGACCGGGCGGGCGTCGCGTCCTGCATCGAGGAGCTCCGCGCCGTGCGGGAGGGCCTGTCCGGGGAGGACAGCGCGCTGGGAATCACGTTGCTGATGCTCGGATCGTCCTACCAGGACCTCTGGACGCTGACCCGCGACACGGAGACCCTGCGGACCGGAGCGCAGCTCATGGAGGAGGGCGCGCGCCTCCTGGACACCGGGCCGGGCAACGGCGGCCTGCTGGAGCCGCTGCGGGTCAACCTCTCGGCGATCCGCGCCGTGGTCGACGGCGACCCAGGGCTCATCCGCGCCCACCCGGGGCCGGAGTCGTCCGAGCATCCGCCCAGTCTGCTCAACGGTCGCGGACGGCGCCTGCCGCTCGACGCGTTCGTCAGCCACCTCCAGGCCGAACTCACCCGCTCCCGCGCCGACCAGGACCGTGCCGTCGAGGAGCTGGCGGCGGCCTGCCGCGACGCAGCGGACGGCGGCACCTGGCAGCACGCCGACCTCCTCTGGGCCCTGGCCGAGGCCCATCGCCGGCGCGGCGACGCCGGGGCGGGCGATCAGGCGTCCGCGGCGCAGGCCATGGTGGAGTCCTTCGAGGTCCTGACCGCCGACGTCCTGCTGGAGGTCGGCGCCGAGCACCGGCTGATGAAGGCCCGGGACGGGGCCTCGCGCGCCCTGGACGCGGCCTGGTGGGCCGGCTCCCAGGGGCAGGTCGAACGGGCGGTGACCATGCTGGAACTCGGCCGGTCGATGGTGCTGCAGGCGGCCGCCGCCTCGGCCGAGGTGCCCGAACTGCTGGCGGCGCGCGGCCACCGCGAGCTGGCGGACGCCTGGCGGCAGGCCGAGTCGGCGCAGGGCGGCGGCGCCGCGCAGCCGGTCCCGAGCCTGTTGCGGCGGCGGGCCCTGGACGCGCTCCGGGGCGGGCCGGGGTTGTTCGAGCCGCCGACCCCGGCGGAGCTGTCCGCCGGGCTGCGGCCGGGCGAGACCGACGCCCTGGTGTACCTGCTGCCGGGCGCGGAGGGGACGCCCGGCATGGCGGTCATCCTGGGGCCGGACCTCGAACCCGGGGTGCTCGCCCTGCCCCAGCTCGCCCTGGCCGGCCGCGCGCCGCTGGAGTCCTTCCTCGACGTGTCCGCGGAGCGCTCGCGGCTGCGCCGTGCGGCCGCCCGGGCCGCCGAGACCGGCGCGACCGGCGAGGCGGACGCCGCCGCCCGGGCGCTCGACGCGCCCTGGGAGAAGGCCCTGACGGACCTGTGCGACTGGGCCTGGCCGGCCGTCGTCGGCCCGGTCCTCCTCGGCATCGCCGAGCGCCTGGAGGCCAACCCCGGCCGCCACCGGGGCCGCCCCGGGCCGCCCCGGTTCGTGCTGATCCCCTGCGGCAACCTCGGCGCCGTGCCCTGGCACGCCGCCAGGCTGCCCGAGGACGCCCGGCACCGCTACGCGTGCGAGATCATGGTGCTGTCGTACGCGGCCTCGGGCCGGGAGTTCCTGCGGGCGGCGGCCCGCGAACGGATCGCCCCCGGCGCCCGTCCGGTGCTGGTGGCCGACCCCCGGATGGACCTGACCCGGGCCGAGCTGGAGGTCCTCGCACTCCGCGACGGCTACTACCCGGATGCCGAACTCTACGGTGAGTACTACCAGTTGGACGGCGATCCGGCGGGCCTCGGGACCCCGGAGGACGTGCTCGCGCTGCTCCCCGGCGCGGGCGCCCCCCGGCCGCTCTCGCTGCTGCACATCGCCTCGCACGGTTCGGCGGGCGTCCGCCCGACGGTGTCCGCGCTCAACCTCGCCCCACCCGACCCGGCGCAGCCGCGCTCCCTCTCCACGCCGCCGTCCGACCCGTCCGACCCGTCCACGAACGGGCCGACCGACGCCCCCGACGCCGGGATGCTCACCGTGACCAGGCTGCTGGACCGGCCGGCCGCGACCGGCGCCGTCCGGGCCGGCCCGCTGGTGGTGCTGAGCGCCTGTGAGACAGACCTCTCCACCCGCGACCACGACGAGGCGCTGACCCTCGCCACGGCCTTCCTGGCGGCCGGCGCGAAGGACGTCGTCGGTTCGCGGTGGACCACCCGGGACGGCGCGTCCGCGCTGATGATGGCGGTCTTCCACCACCACGTGGCGGTCACCGGACTCAGCCCGGCCGACGCGCTGCGCGCGGCCCAGCTCTGGATGCTGGACCCGCGCCGCGAGCCGCCCGAGAGCCTCGGCGGGGAGCTGCGCCGTGAAGCCGCGCATCCCCACCTCGACCGGCTGCCGCTCTGGGCGGCCTTCATCCACCAGGGCCACCCGGGGGCCGCGGACCCGCCGCCGAACGCGACGGACGCACCCGACCCGACCGGCACGACCGGCACGACCGGCACGACGACGGAACCGGAGGGGACGGAATGAACCCGGAGGAGCTGCTGGCGCTGATCCGCCGGCACTGGGCCGCGATACGGGCCGACCTGGACGACACCCAACACGGCGTGCTGGTGGCCCGGTTGAACAAGCTCGCCGGAACGCGGGGTGACGAGCGGGCCATCAGGAGGGCCTTCCACGGGGTCAAGCTCGCGCTGCTGCCGCTCCCGCTGGACCACCCGGTGCGCGCGGCGCTGGACTCCTCCCGGCTGGTCGCCGCCGATCCCCGGCCCACCGCCTCGCTGGCCCGGGAGCTGCTGGCCTGGCTGGCGGAGACCGACGCCGCGTCCGCGTTCACGGAGTCCGCCCTCGGTCTCCCCTCACCCGACTCCGGCCCCGACTCCGACTCCGGCCCCGGCCCCGGCCCCGGCCCCGGCCGTGATCACGGTCCCGTCCACGGACCCCCTCCGCACGCCGCGCCGCACGCTGCTCCGGACACCGCCGAGATCATCGCCACGGCGCAGCGCCGCCTGCTCGCCGAGCCCTCGCTCGGCCGCGCCGACCTGGACGCGCGCGGCCTGGACGCGCCCGCACTGGCCGGTGCCGGTCTGATCATCCGCCTGATCGACCAGGCGGGCGAACACCGCTACCCCGCCTTCCAGTTCGCCGGACCGGCCCCCGGCGCGGAGCCCGGCACCGGCCGCGGCCCGCTGCCGGTCGTCACGCGGATCAACCGGCTGCTGCTCGCCGAGGCGGACCCCTGGGGAGCTGCCGACTGGTGGCTCGCCGGCAACAGCTGGCTGGGAGGCACACCGGCCGCCCTGCTCGGACTGGTCTCGGACGAGCTGCTCACCACGGCCGCCCTGTCCATGGTGGAGGGGGACTGATGCCCGCGTACCCCCCGCCCCGGGAGTCCGACGGCTTCCGGATGCGCCCGAACCTGCGGACCCTGCCGGCCGGCACCGAGCTCTGGCGCTGCCACCGGACGGGGCGTCCCGGTGCCGGGTTCAACCCGGTGCCGGCCGACTCCCACTTCGGCGGCAGCCGCTTCGACGGCACCGTGGCCGACCCCTACTCCTTCCTGTACGCCGCGCCCGAGCCGGCCACCGCGCTGGCCGAGGTGCTGCTGCGCGCGATGCCCTTCGACGCGGACACCGGGATGCGGCTGGTCCCCTACCGGGCCGTCGCACAGCGCTCGCTGACCGCGCTGCACACCACCGCCGACCTGTGCCTCGTCGAACTGATCACCGAGGAGGACCTCGCCGCCGTCTGCCAGGACTCCTGGCTCCTGGAGACCGAGGGCCCCGGGTACGCCCAGACGCGGCGCTGGGCCACGGAGCTGCGGTCGCGGGTGCCGGAGGCCCAGGGGCTGGTCTGGCAGTCCCGGCGGCACCGGCCCCGGCAGGCCCTGGTGCTGTTCGGCGACCGCTGCGGCGAGGAGTCGCTGAAGGGCGGCTCCGGGGTTACCCGTGAACTGGACACCACGGACGGGGTGACGGAGGTGAACCGGCTGTTCGCCCCGCTGCGGGCCGCGGTCGTACCGCCCCGGCCGCGCACCGGGGGCCTCGTCGACGCCGCCGGCCTCCACCGCGCCGTCAACGCCGTCGACGCCGTCACCACCGCGAACGGCGGCGGCCCGAACGGCGGCGCGCCCGGCGCCCGCGGTGCCTCGCGCGGCCCCGGGGCGGCGGAGGCGGTGGGCGCGCCATGACGACGGCCACCGGGGCGACGGGCACCCGGATCGGGTTCGGGAGCGGCTGGGACGAACGTCAGCCGGTCATCGTCCTGCTGGACACCTCCGCCTCCATGAACCGCCCCGCGCACGACCCGCCGATCGCGAGCCTCAACCGGGCCCTCACCCGTGGTTTCGACGCCGTCCGGGACCGGGACCGCCTGCGGTCCCGGGTGGAGGTCTGCCTGGTCGCGTTCGACTCGCGGGTGCGGGTCTTCGACATCGCGGCGGGTGCCTTCCGCCCGCCGGAGGAGGCCGACCGCGAGGCGCTGTTCGGCCCGCTGGACGGGCTGCGACCGCCCGAGCTGACCGCCGGGGGCTACACCTGCATGGTTCCCGCCCTGCGGTTCGCCCTCGACCTGGCCCGCCGGCGCCACCGCGACCTCTCGGCCCGGCAGGTGCCGGTGGTCCGGCCGCTGATCTGGCTGCTCACCGACGGCGCGCCGAGCGACGAGGCCGGGGCGAGGCTGGGCGCGGCGGAGATCGCGGCCACCGCCGAACAGCTGCGGCAGGCGGAGCACGACGACGAGTGCGTACTCTTCGTGATCGGGGTGAGGGGGGCCGACCGGGAGGTGCTGGAGGTCCTCGCACCGCAGGCGACCCACCTGCTGGAGGACCTGGACTTCGGCCGGATCCTGGACATCGTGTTCCAGAGCTCGGACCGCACCGGCCACCTCAGGGCCACGGAGATCTCCGACCGGCTCAGGACCCACGCCGAGAACGCCCGCACCCTCGACAGCCTGGAAGGGGACCACCGGTGACCGCCGCGGCCCGGCGGGCGGCAGCCGGCGGCGGCGCGCCGATCGTGGCGGGCGCCGTGGTGCAGGGCACCGGGCACCTGGCGAGCGGACGCGGCTGCCAGGACGCGTTCAAGGCGGCGGCCGGGCACGGCGGCGACGGGCCCGCGACGACGGGGGGCCGGCCGCTCGTGCTGGCCGTCGCGGACGGCGCGGGCAGCCGCGACCGCAGCGCGCTCGGGGCGCACCTCGCGGTGGACGCGGCCTGCCGGCTGCTCGCGACCGACGTACCGCCCGCCGACGGCGACGCGGCGGTCTGGCGGGGCTGGATCGGCGAGCGCTCGGTGGCCGTGGTGGACGCGTACCTGCGGGCGGTGCGGGCCGTCCTCGCCGCCGACCACCCGGACCCCGCGGACGACGCGGACACGGTGGGTGCCGCGGGCACGGTGGACTCAGCGCAGGCGGACGAGGGTGCGCTGGCCGCGACCCTGGTGGCGGCCGTGCTCCGGCCCCCGTGGGTGGCCTTCCTCGCCCTCGGCGACTGCTTCGCCACCGTCCTCACCCGCACCCGGCCCGGCGACGACGGCAACGGCGACCGGGGCCACGGCGGCCACGGCGAACGCTGCCGTCTGGTGCTGCCGCCGCGTACCCCGGCGGTCTTCCTCTCCACGCCCGGGGCCCGCGCGAGCGTCACCACCCTCGTCCTGCGGGAGCCCGACCTCAGCGGCGTCGTCCTGGCCACGGACGGCTGCGCGCCGCTCGCCCTGGACCACCCCTCGGTGCTCGGCCTCCCCGACGACCACGGCCCGCTCGCCGCACCGGACTTCTTCGGCCCGCTGGCCGCCCTGCTGCGCGCCAACGGCGGCGACGCCGAGCCGCTGCGAGCCCTGCTCTCCGGCCCGGCGGCGGCCCGCAGCGGCGACGACCTGACGGTGCTCTGCGCCCTGCGTCCGGACGGTGCCCGATGGCTCTGAAGGTGATGGCCGACGACGGCCGGCAGTGGTGGCTGACCGAACGGATCGGCCAGGGCGGCGAGGGCGTGGTCTACGCCGTGGACGACTCCCCCGCGCTGGTCGCCAAGCTCGTGCCGCGCCCGCCCGACCCCTCCGCGTACCGGGACCGGATCGAGCGGCTGGTACGGCGGCGGCGCGAGCCCCGCACCGTCCGGCTGCTCGCCGGCGCCGGCGGCGGGGTGGCCTGGCCCCGGGTCCCGGTCACCACGGCGCGCGGCGGGGTGCACGGCTATCTGATGGGCGATCTGCGCGGCCGGTACCGGCCGATGGAGGACCTGCTGTCGGAGTCCGGCCGTCGGACCCGGCTGCCGGACTCCACCTGGGAGACCGCCCTGCGGGCGGCGGCCGGACTGGCGGCGCTGCTGGCCGCCGTGCACGCGGAGGAGTACCTCGTCGGCGACCTCAAGCCGGACAACCTCTGGGTGGACGGGCACGGCGCGGTCGGGATGGCGGACGTCGACTCCTGGCAGTTCACGGACGGCGGGCGGGTGTTCGCCTGCCGGATGCGCACGGCCGGGTACACGGCGCCGGAGGCGGTGGCGGCCCCGGTGACCGCCCCGACCCGGGCGGGCGACGACTTCGTCCTGGCCGTCGTCGTGCACCAGTTGCTGATGGCCGGACTGCACCCGTTCGCCGGGCACCCCGGGCGGGGCGAACGGTACGTCTCGCTGGACGACAACCTGGCGCACGGACGCTGCCGGCTGACGGACCACCGGTCCGTCGCGTTGCGGGGGCCGCTGCCCCCGGCCGACCTGCTGCCCGGCCGGATCGCCGCGCTCCTGCGCGCCGCCTTCGGCCCCGCCGGGCGGGGCAGCCCCGGCAGCCGTCCGGCGGCGGCGGTCTGGGCCGCGGCCCTGGGCGCAGAGCTGGCGGACGGCAGGCTGCGCGGCTGCGCCGGGAACAGCCGCCACGTGTTCACGGTGGAGCGGCCGTGGTGTCCGTGGTGCGACCTGGCACGGCGCGGCGGCGAGGCGTACCCGGGCGCACCCGCCGGGGCGGCGCCGGACCGGCGGGCGTCCCGGGCGGCCAGGGCGGCGGACACCACGGGGAGGACCACATGACCGGGGCGGACCTGCGGCTGTCGGTGGCGCGCACCCTCGACCGGTGCTCCGTTCTGGGGCCGGGCCGCCGGGCGGTGCTGTGGGTGCAGGGCTGCCCGCTGCGCTGCCGGGGCTGCGTCGCGGCGGAGACGCTGCCGTTCACCGACGGGCCGGGCCTACCGGTGACCGAACTGGTCGACCGGATGGCCGGGTTGGCCGGGATCGAGGGGATCACGATCTCCGGCGGCGAGCCGTTCGCCCAGGCCGCGGCGCTGGTCGCGCTCCTCGACGGGCTGCGGGCGAAGCGGCCTGAGCTGTCCGCGATGGCGTACTCCGGCTTCCGCATCGAGACCCTGCGACGCGGCACCCCGGCGCAGCGGGACCTGCTGGACCGGCTCGACCTGCTCGTCGACGGCCCGTACGTGGCGTCGCTCCACGCGGACCTGCGCTGGCGGGGGTCGTCCAACCAGCGTCTGCACCGGCTGTCGCCGCGCTACGCGGACCTGCCGGCGGATCCCGACACCGGTGCCGGGATCGAGTTCTCCGTCGGGCTCGACGGGTCGCTCTCCTGGGCCGGGGTGCCGGCGGTGCCGGGCTTCCGCGAGGAGCTGGAGCGGCGCGTGGAGGCCCGGGGCTTCGCCCTGCGCACCACGGCGGACCCACCGGACCGACCGGAACCACCGGACCGGCACGGCCGCCCGGACCCGCACGACCCGGGCCCGCACCGGCCGGGGCGGCCGGTCGGGGCCCCGAGCACCGAGGTCCCCCGGCACGGGGGCCGGCACACCGAAGGAGGGGGACAGTGAGCGGATCACCGATGTACAGCAGCGTCTCGGTCGGCGCCTCGCGGCTCGCCGCCGAGGCCGCGCAGCGGCGGCGGCAGGCCGAACGGCGCCGCCGGCTGGAGCAGGAGCGGGCCCGCGAGCGGGCGCGGCGCGCGGCGGCCAGGGCCAGGAGCCACGCCGAGGCGGAACGCCGCGCCGCCGCCAGGGCCAGGGCCCGTGCCGAGGCCGAGCGCCGCGAGCGGGAGCGCGTGGCGCAGGCCCTGGCGGAGGCCGAGCGCCGGACCGACGAGCGGCGACGGCTCCAGGAGGCCGAGCGGGCCGGGCAGGTGACGGCCGCACTGCGCGAGCAGGGGACGGCGGCGGCCCGCGGCCTGGACGAGGTGGCGGCCCTGCTGGACGCGGCGCGGTCGGCGGCCGACCCCCGCACCGTGAGCGAGCTGACCGGCCGGCTGGCCGACCTGCGGTCGCGCGCACTGCATCACCCGGACGCCGCGCTCGGTGCGGAGGTCGAGGAGCTGCGCGGCCGGGCCGTCGCGCTGCGACCGGCCAGCCAGGACCACGGCCGGCCCGCCGAGGCCGGCCACGAGTACCAGCTCGGCGCGCTGGAACGGCAGTTCACCATGCTCGCGGCGAACGGCGCGGACGTCGACGCGGCCGGCCGGCGCCGGTGCGCCGAGCTGCTGCACGACCTGCGCCGCGCTCTGATGGACGGTCAGACCCTGCGGGTGGAGGCGCTGATGGGCACGGCCGAGCACGAACTGGCCCGCCACGCGCTCGCCGTGCAGACCGCGCGGACCGCCGCCCTCGCCGAGGCCGCGAGCCGACAGGCGGACGAGCGGCACCGCAGGGCACAGGAACTCGCCGCCGAACGGCGGCGGGAGGCACAGCGGCGGGCCGCCGAACTGCAGCGCGAGGCGAAGGAGCAGACCGCCCGGCGGATCCGGGTGGAGGCCGAACGGCAGGCGGCGAGACTCGCCGCCGAGCTGGCGGAGGCGGTCGACCGGCTCGCCGTCGTCGAGCAGACCGCACGCGACGCCGCGCGGGACGCCGCCGACTTCGGGGAGACCGAGCTGCAGGGCAGGCTCCTCGCCGCCGTGCACCGGGTGGCCGGCGCGATCGACTCCTCGTGGGGCGGGGCCGCGCTGACCGCCGTCGCGGAGCTGGAGCGGCTGCTGCCCGAGGCGGAGGCCCGGCTGGACGAACTGCTGCTGGCGTTCGAGCGGCGCGCCGCGCTGGCAGGGGTGCTGAAGGAGGCGATGGCCGGCGAGGGGCTGGCGTTCTCCGGCGGTGGCGACCTGGGGCAGGAGTTCGTGCTGATCTTCGAGCGGCCGAACGGCGCCCGGTACGAGACGAGCGTCAGCAGCGCCACCGACGGCACCGCCGTGCTCAGCTACACGGTGGAGGGCGAGTCGGACGTCGTCGTGGTGCCCGAGCGCGGCGAGGTGACCTGCGACCGGACCGAGGCGCTGCTGGACCGGGTGCACGAGGCGATGGGCGAGGAGGGCTACCACCCGGGCGAGCTGGACTGGGACGGCAAGCCGCCGCGCGGCGGCGTCGCGCGGCCGGGCGGCGGTGCGTCGGCCCGCCCCTTCGGCACCAACCACAGCTCGCACCGCGGCACCTCGCGCAACGGGGCGAACGGCACCACGGGCGGCACCACGGGCGGCACCGCGTGAACGCCCGCGAGGAGGCCGGGGCCGACCGGACCGGCAGCCGGAGCGTGGCCCGGGAGGAGGCGCCGCTCTGGGCGGCCGCGCTGCGCTGGGAGCTCTGGCGCGGCCGTCAGGTGATCCTCACCGGGCAGGTCAGGGACCGCTGGTGGTGGCGGGGCAGGCCGGTCCCGTTCCGCACCGTACTGGCCCACGCCCTGCACGGCTGCGGCGCCGACACGGTGGCCTGGTGGGACCCGGTGGGTGGCCTCGCCTTCCCGCTCGACGGCGATCAGGAGCGTTACGCCGCACTGGACCAGCGGCCGTCCGAGAGGACGTCCGCCGCACGGCCCGTCACAGGGGAGCGGGCCGCGCACCCCGTCCCGGAGGCCACCCGGCCTCCGGGACGGGCCCCCGGGGGCGCCGACGACCCGGCGCGGGTCCCGGCCCCGGGCGGGGACCTCGCCGAGGAGAACCCGACCCGGCGCGGCGGGCTCCGCCAGGTGGCCTCGGACGAACTGTTCACCGCCCGGCCGGCCCGCCGGCTGGCCTCGGTGGACGACGCACTGGCCGAGGCC
The DNA here is from genome assembly GCF_042722765.1 of Kitasatospora sp. NPDC058406. Lineage (NCBI taxonomy): Bacteria > Bacillati > Actinomycetota > Actinomycetes > Kitasatosporales > Streptomycetaceae > Kitasatospora > Kitasatospora sp. NPDC058406. Next base: position 23,645 of record NZ_JBHXKE010000007.1, on the reverse strand, counting down.
CACCGCCGGGCGGCCTCCCCCCGGGCTGCCACCGCCTTCGTGTTCGAGGACATCGACCTCGCCCTGCCGCTGAACGAGGCCTCGTCCCTCCAGGGCTACCTGCACCTGCGCGCCGCCATGGCGGACGCCGCCACCCCGCTGCCCCCCGCCGTCGGCGGCGACGGCGCCGACCCGCACACGGACCGCGCCGGCGCCGAGGTGCCGCCGCGCGCCCGCAACGCCGTGGTCGCCGTCGTCGGTGACCTCTCCCGCGTGCCCGCCTGGCTGTACCGGGAGGACCCGCGCACGGTGGTCCTGCACATCGGTCCGCCCGACCAGGCGGAGCGCCGCCGCTGGTTCGCCATGATCGGCGGGGAGTTCAACGGCGGTGCGGACGCCGGCCCGGCGGAGTTCGAGGCGCTGGTCGGGGCCACCGACGGCATGGCGGGCTGGGAGCTGGACGCGCTCGCCAGGACCTCGCACATCCGCCGCGTCCCGGTCCACCAACCCGGCCGGCTGCTGGAACGCCACCGCATCAACCTCAACGTCGACCCCTGGAGCCAGATCGACCGCCGCACCGTCGCCGAGGCGGCCGGGGAACTCGGCGCCCGGGTGATCGGGCAGCGGACCGCCGTCGACGCGGTGGTGGGCGCCCTCCAGGCGGCCTACGTCGGCGTCGGCTTCGGCGGCTCGGGGGCGGCCCGGCCCCGTGGTTCGTTCTTCTTCGTCGGCCCGACCGGCGTCGGCAAGACCGAACTCGCCAAGTCGGTGGCCCAGCTGATCTTCGGTGACCCGAGCGCCTACGCGCGCTTCGACATGAGCGAGTACCAGCAGGAGCACGCGGCCGAGCGGCTGGCCGGGGCGCCGCCCGGCTTCATCGGCTACGACCAGGGCGGCGAACTCACCCGGCGGGTACGGGAGCGGCCGTTCAGCGTGCTGCTCTTCGACGAGATCGAGAAGGCCCACCCGGCGGTGCTGGACAAGTTCCTGCAGATCCTGGAGGACGGCCGGCTCACGGACGGGCAGGGCCGGACGGCGTACTTCTCCCAGAGTCTGATCATCTTCACCTCCAACACCGGCGCGGGCGGGCTCCCGGCCCTGCTGGCCGAGCACGGCGGCGACCTGCCGTACGAGGTGCTCCACCGCCACTTCACCGCCGCGGTCGAGGAGAAGTTCCGGGCGATCGGCCGCCCCGAGATCTACGGCCGGCTCAAGCCCGGCGTGGTGGTCTTCGACATGCTGCGCACCGAGCACGTGGTCGGCATCGCGGACCGGCTGCTCGGCCAGCTCGCCGAATCGCTGCACGAACGCCACGGCGTGGAGCTGGTCCACGACCCGGCGAGCATCCGGCCCTGGATCACCGGGCGGATGGCCGACCCCGAGCGGCAGGCCTACGGCGGGCGGCAGATCCGCAACGAGTTCGAGCCCGTGCTGGGCGCCGTGGTCCGGCACGTCATCGGGCACGCGCCGCCGAGGGGGAGCCGGATCCGGCTGGGCATCGCCGAGGACGGCACGGTGTGCGTGACACCCGACGCCGTCAAGGGCGCGGACGGGGGGACGGGCTGATGCACGGCATCGACCTGGGCGACAGCTACGCCCGCATCGCCTGGCCGGGCCCCGACGGGGTCCCGGTGGTCACCGGCGCCACCGACGTCCCGGCCACCGTCGACGTCACCGGGCCGGACGGCCCCCGGCTCGTGAGGGCGGCCGGTGCCGGATCGGCCCGCGCCCCGCTCTTCGCGGCCACCCACGACCCGTTCGCCGCGGGCCCGTTCGGCACCGACCCGTTCGCCGCGGGCCCGCGGGGAGGTCCGGACGGCCCGCACCGCTCCGGGGCCTCGGGCGCCCTCCGCCCGGAGGCACTCACCGCCCTCGTCCTGTCCGCCCTCGCCCGGCGCAGCCGGGAGTGCGGCGGCGGCGAGCCGGCGGAGGTGGCGCTCGCGCTGCCCCCCGCCGGAGGCAGCGAACCGGCCATGCGGCGGGCCGCCGAACACGCCGGGCTGCGGGTCGGCCGGGTGCTGCCGGAGCCGGTGGCCACGGCCCTGCACTACGGCGCGGTCCGCGAGGGCGTCGGCCTCTCCGTCCTGGTGTACGACCAGGGCGCCACCGGCTCCGACCTGACGCTGCTGGCCGTCGACGGCGACCGCACCGTCCGCGTCCTGGAGACGGTCTCGCACCCGCTCGGCGGCGACCACTGGGACGAGGCCGTCGCCGGGGAGCTGCTGCGCCGGCTCGGCTCCCCCGGCGGGCCGGTCGGGCCGCTGCTCCCGGTCGCCGAGCGGCTCCGGCTCGCGCTCGGCGAGGCGCCGGAAGCGTGGCAGCGGGTGCACTGGGAGGGCGCGGACCGCGAGGTCGCCCTCGACCGGGAGACCCTGGCCCGGCTGGTCGAACCGCTGCGCGAGGCGAGCGGCGCGGTGGTCGGGAGGCTGCTGGACACCGTCCAGGAGCGCGGCGGGGACGTCCCGGGCACCCTGCTGCTGGCCGGTGGTCTGAGCGCGACGCCGGGGGCGGCCGGGTGGTTCGAGGAGCGGTTCGGGCTCACCGTCCGTGCCCGGACGCCGGGGGCCGCGGTGGCGAGCGGGCTCGCGCTGACCGGGGAGTTCGGCCTGCTCCGGGTGTTCACCGGTGACCCGGCCGCCCGGCCGCGACCCGGCGGCCACGACCCCGACCCCTACGACCGGAGCGGCGCGAACGACCGGAGCGGCGGGTACGGCGGGTACGGCGGGGGGCCGGGGGAACCGGCGGCCCGGCCCAGGGTGGAGGACCCGTACCCGGGGAAGCCGGGCCCCGAGGAGGCCCCGGTCGGGGACGACCGGGCCGGCGCGCCCGGGGCACCGTCCGGGGTGCGGACCGCTCCTCCCCCGGACTACGGCCGTCCCGGCGCCGACCCCGCGTCCGGTCCGGACGAGCCGGTGCCGCAGCCCCGGACGTCCCGGACACCCGAGCCGGACGGGACGGACAGGACGGACATGACGGACTGGACGGACAGCCCGTACGACGCGGACGGACCGTACGACGCGGACGGACCCGAGGAACCGCCTCGGCCGCCCGGCCCCGCCCCCACCGCCCCCACCGCTTCGACCACTCCGACCGCCGCCGAGACCGCCGAGACCGCCGGGGTCACCGGGGCCACCGGCCGGGCCCTCCATCCCGTCCCGGTCGGCCGGCTGCGCGCCACCCGCCGGGACGACCACCTCCTGATCGTCTGGGCCTGGCCCCCCGACGGCCGTGAGGCCCGCGTGCGCTGGACACTGGACCTCCCCGACCCCGGCGGCCTCCCCCTGGCCGGGGACGTCCGCTGCGGACGCCGGTCCTACCAGCACGACGGCGGCCTCGACCTGCGGGTGGGGCGCGGCGCCGTCACCGTCACCGTGGAGGCGTTCACCCCCCACCCCGCCGACCCGCTCGCCGAGCCGTCGGCGCTGATCCTGCCCGCCCGGCCGCCGCTGGTCCGCTACGAGGCGGTGGTCAGGCGCGGTCTGCGCGGCCGGACCGCCCGGCTGACCTTCGTCACGGACACCGCCTGCGAACTGCCCGCCCTCCAGGTGGTGCACGGTCGCGGCCGGATCTGCCCCGCCGAGGCCACCGACGGGACGGTGCTGCGCGAACTGCCCGCCCGCCGGCTGGACGCGCGGATCCCGTTCACCGTCGAACTGCCCTTCCCCGCCACCCGGGGCACCTCCTGGCTGGTCTGCCTGCCGCTCACCCGGGACGACCCGGCCGCCGAGCTGCGTCCGGCCTCCCTGCACCGACTGAAGGTGAGCTGAATGGCCGCCGGACTGGCCTGCCCCTACTGCTACGAGTCCTTCACCGCCCGCGAGATCTGGTTCCGGTGCAGCGGCCGGCCCGGCCGGACCGGCCGGCGCTGCGCCTTCGAGCGCGACCCGGTGCTCGCCGAACGAACCGGCCGGCGCGGCGACGTCGGCCCGGCGTTCCGGGCCGACGGGCGGAAGTCCTCCGCCGTCTGCCCGGGCTGCGAGGGCGACACGACCTACCGGATCTGCCCGGTCTGCCGCAGCACCCTGCCGGTCCAGTTCGGCGCGGTCGGCCACCGGCTGATCGCCATGGTCGGCGCCAAGGCCTCCGGCAAGACGGTCTACATGACGGTGCTGCTGCACGAACTGATGAACCGGGTCGGCGCCGGGCTCGGGACGGCACTGATGGCCTCGGACGACGCGACGATCCGCCGGTTCGGCAGCGACTACGAGGAGCAGCTGTACCGGCACGGCCGGCTGTTCCACGGCACACGGACCGCCGCGGCCAACGACGGGCGGGTGGAGCCGCTGGTGTTCCGGTTCAGCCGCAGCCGCGGACGGCTGTACCGGTCCCGGCCGCAGCACAGCGTGCTGTCCTTCTTCGACACCGCGGGCGAGGACTTCAACTCGCGGGAGAACGTCGAACTGAACACCCGCTACCTGGCCAGTGCCGACGGCGTCATCCTGGTCCTCGACCCGTTGCAGATGCCCGGAGCGCGCCCGCTGGCCCGGCCCGGCACCGTGTTGCCGGGGTCCGAGGGGGTCGACGAGCCGGTCAACGTGCTCAGCCGGGTGACGAACATGCTGATGGCCCGCCAGCAGGGCTCCTCCGGGCGGATCACCACCCCGCTCGCGGTGGTCTTCGCCAAGCTCGACGCCTTCTGGGACACCTTCGATCCCGGCAGCCCGCTGCGCAGCCACCCGCCGGCCGGGGACCGCTTCGACACGGCCGACAGCCTGGACGTCCACGAGGAGGTCCGCCGGCTGCTCAGGGAGTGGGAGGGCGTGCGGATCGACCAGGACCTGGAGAACCACTACCGGCGCTACCGCTACTTCGGGGTCTCCGCGCTGGGCGCCGGACCGACCCCGGACGCGCTGGTGGCGCCCACCGGCATCCAGCCCTACCGGGTCGCCGACCCGCTGCTGTGGCTGCTCAGCGAGTTCGGGGCCGTGCCCCGCCGGGGGCGGGGGTGACATGCCGTTCCAGCAGCTCTACTACACCTCGTGCGAGCAGGGCCTGAGCGGCTTCGCCGGCTACCAGTTCAACGCCGTCAGCGCGGACGTCTCCGCCGGGACGATGCGCGAGGTGGAGGCCCTCACCGCGTACGAGCCGCCGGCCTCGCTGCTGTACGCGCAGGCTCCGGAGGAGCTGGCCCGGTGCCCGGTGAACCTGGTGTTCGTCCCCGGGGCGACGGCCCTGGCGGCCCGGGTCCAGTACGTCGGACGGGACTCCTCCCAGCGCTTCGGCAACTACTTCGCCCATGCCCTGACCAGCCCCGACTTCGCCCGGGACGCCGGCGGCCTGCTCGGCATCGAGCTCTGGGGCTCGCCGGTCTGGTCGTCCCGACCGGCCGACCGGACCAGGCTCCCGGCCCTGGACGCCCGGCCCGGCGCCGGCCCGCTCACACCGCGCTCGGTCGGCCGTTTCCTGGCCTCCCACCCGCACGCCGCGCTGCTGCCCGCCCTGCTGGAGGCCGCCCGGGCCGCGCTGGCCGAGGACCGGTCGGTGCTCGTGGTGGACACCGGAACCGACCGGATCGCGCACTGGTTCGCCGCGGTCTGCTTCCTGCTCCCGCCCCCGCTCGCCCGGCGGCTCTCCTTCGCCACCTACCTGCACCGGCCCGGGCGCGGCCGGCTGCACCTGATCGGGAGCCTCCCCGAGAACCGGATCGACCTGGGGCCCGACGACCAGGACGTCTACTACCTGTTCGACTTCGTCCGGGGTCTGGTCCCCGCGCTGCCCGTGCACCCGCTGACCGGGCTGCTGGCCCGGGTCGGCCCGTCCTCCGCCCGGGCCTTCTGGTCCTGGGCCGACGACTACCTGAGCGGCCGCGAACGCACCGCCGAGGACTGGCACGGCCCGGCGGCGGCCGCGGCGACGGCCGGCGGCACCCCCCTCACCCCGGCCGACCTCGTCGCGCTGATCGCCTGGCTGACCGGCCCCGAGCCGCCGCCGGCTCCCGCGCTCACCGCCGCGGTCCGCGACGTCCACCGCCAGTACCGCCTGGACCGTGAGCAGTTGAGGGCGCTCGGCCGGGCCGCCGCCCGCGGCGACGACCGGGAACTCGCCGAGCAGCTGCTGGACGAGGTCCACGAGTCCGACATGCTCCGCTGCGAGGAGGGCGACGGGCAGGCCCTCCCGCCGGTCCGGTTCACCGACCCCGTCCGGCGCGCACGGGTCACCGGGCGGTGGCTGGACCGGTTCCGGCGCGCCGACGCCGCCGGGGCGCTGCGCCTGCTCGGGTGGGCGTCCGCCGCCGGCCTGCGCCCGCCGTCCGGCGAACTCGTCCGGCGCAGCGCCGAGCTCACCTCGGAGCTGCTGGGGGCGACCGTCACCGGCCGGCCGTTCCGGGGGCTGGAGGAGCTGCTGACGACCGCCGCCCGCCAGTGGCCGGAGTTCCGGCAGGGCCTGGTGCACACCCTCGGCGTGCTGGCGGAATCGCAGCGGGGCCAGCTCCCCGACCTCCTCCTCGGCCTGCCGCCGGGCCTGCTGCGCGAGGAGGACGTGGCCGGCCACGCCCGGCTCCTGGAGCACTTCCTGGTGGCCCGGGCCCACCGGAGCCCGGAGCTCGCCGTCGCCACCCTGCGGCGGGTCGTCGCCCTGCGGGGCCCGGACGTCCCGCTCGACCTGTCGCTGCTGCACCGCCTCTGGCCGCCCCGCACGTACTGGTCGTACGCCGAGGCGCTCGCCGCCGTCCCGGCGCTGCCGCCCGGGCTGCCCTGGGAGGAGGGGGCCCGCCGGTGGCTCGGCCGGAGCCTGATCCGGGAGATCACCGACGACGCCGGCCTCGACGACTGCCTGCGCCTGTACGAGCTGCTCGCCGACCCGCCCCGGTCCGGCTGGCCGGACCCCGACAGCGCCGCGTGCGTCGCCCGCGCCCTGGAGGTCCGCGACCGCCTGGACCGCGCGAGGACGGCCGATCAACTCGCCGAGGTGCTGGACGACCTGCCGCCGGTGCGCTGGCCGCCGGCCCGGGCGCTGCTGCTCCGGCGGCTCCCCCGGGGGCTGGCCGAGCGGCCGGTCGTCCGGCCCGACCGGCTGGCCCAACGCCTGCACCTCCTGACCCGGTTGTCGGACGGGGCCGCGCGGGCCTACCTGCAACGGATCCGCACCGAGGCCGCCCGGGTCGGCCGGTCGGGCCCGCCCTCCGACACCCTGCTCGGGCACCTGGCCGCCGCCGCCGGCTACCTGGCGCACCACCGCCCGCCCGGCGCCCAGCTGGACCTGATCGTCGCCACCCTGCACCACGCCCGGGAGCACTGGCCGCCGGACGAGACCGACCGCCTGGCGCGGGCGCTGCGCCCGTACGCCCCCGCCGAGGCCGACCTGCTGGAGCGGCGGTCGGCCGAGCGCCGGTCGACCGCCGTGGGGCGGGTCCTGCGGTGGATGGCGTCCCCGCTCGGGACCGCCCGCCGGACGCCGAGCGACGGCGGCTCCCGCCCCGGCGGCCCGGCGGCGGCCGACCCGGCTCCGCCCGCCGCCGCACCGCGGGTCCCGCCCGTCACGCCCCCCGAACCGCGGCGGCCCGGGGCGGCGGAGTGAACGCGCTGACGGAACTCGTGACGGTCCTCTTCGACCTGCTCGTCCCCCTCGTCCGCTTCCTCGTCCGCCTCGCGGTCTCCCTGGTGCTGGCCCCGCTCGTCGCAGCCGCCCGCGCCCTGCGGCTGCTGGACCAGCTGCTCCGGGCGTACGGCCGGGTGCTGGTGGACGTGCTGCGCCGCAGCGATCCCCAGTACCAGACCCTCCCCGTCCACCGCCCGCAGGACGAGCCGCAGCCCGCCCACCGCGCCTACGCCTTCGGCCCCGCCCGGCGGGACCTGCGGCTGGTCGCCGTCCACGGCCGGCGGGCGCACCGCCGCCGGACGGCCGACGCCCTGCGGGCCGTCACCGACGAGCTGCGGATCGGCCGGGACGTCGTCCTCGCCCTCGCCGGCTACACCGGCGCCCTGTCCGCCGCCCTGGTCACGCTCCCGCTGCTCGCCGCCGCGCTGCTGGTGCACGCCCTGGTGGTGCTGGCCCTCGGGACCGGCGGCGGGCTCGCCGTCCTCGTCCTCACCGGCCTGGACCACGCGGCCCTCGGCGCCCGGCGGCTGCGGCAGGGCGTGCTCTGCCCGCACTGCTTCGAGCGGGTGCGCCGCCCCGCGTACGAGTGCTCCCGCCCCACCTGCCGCCGGCGCCACAGCGACCTGAGGCCCGGCCGGTACGGCATCCTCCGCCGCCGCTGCCAGTGCGACGAACGGCTGCCCACCACGCTGCCGGCCGGCCGCTACCGGCTGCCCGGGTACTGCACCCACCCGCACTGCGGCCGGCTGCTGAGCACCGAGACCGGCCGGCTCGCCGAACACGCGCTGCCGCTCATCGGAGGCCGGGCCGCCGGCAAGACCCAGCTGATGGCCGCCATGCTCACCGTCCTCCGGCGGACCGACCCCGACGGACGGGCCCACGCCCGGTTCGCCGACGAGGAGACGGCGGAACGCTACCGGCTGCAGCGCGAGGTGCTGGAGATCCGCGGCCACCCCCGCAGCACCCCGCGGGCCCGGCACCGGGCCCACTCCGTCCTCCTGGACCGGGCCCGGCCCCCGCGCCTGCTGCACCTCTTCGACACCGCGGGCGAACACTTCGTCAGCCGCGAGGACACCGACGCCCTCCGGTACGCGCGTGCCGCCCGCACCTTCCTGTTCGTCCTCGACCCGCTCGCCGTACCGGACTTCTGGGAGCTCCTCGACCCCGACCGGCAGGCCCGGCTGGACCGCACCCTCGCCTCCAGCGTCCCGCCGCAGCCCGTCTTCGACCAGGCCGTCCAGGCGATCCTGGCGATGGGGGTCCCGCTGCACCGCTCGCGGCTGGCCGTCGCCATCAGCAAGACCGACCTGCTGGACGGGACCGGGCTGCTGGAGGAGACCGGGCCGCCGAGCGGGACCGGGCTGCCGGGCGGGACCGGGCCGTTCGACGGACGGCCGGTGCCCGGCGCCGGTGTCCGGGACAGCGACCGCGCGGCGGAGTGGCTCGAACGGGCACTCGGGCTGGGAAACCTGGTCCAGGCGATGCGCAACGAGTTCGGCGAGGCGCGGTTCTTCTTCACCGCCGCCGTCCTCACCGAGGACGGGTCGGTCCACCCGAGCGTCGCCCCGCTGCTGGACTGGTGCCTCGCCGACGGGCGCCGGGCGCGGGCCCGGGCGCGGGCCGCCGCGGCGGCCGTCCGGCCCCGGAGCGACGCCCGCACCGCCTCCCCGGGGGCGCGTGCGACCTGACGATCCGGCTTGTGAACCCCCCTGCTCCGTGCCATCGTTGGGGCCATGCCGCACCGCACCGGCGACGACCTTCCGGCATCCGGCCCTCCGGTTCTCGACCCTCCGGCTCTTGCTCCCCCGGCCCCCGACCCACCGGCGTTCGACCCACCGCCGTCGGGCCTGCCCGCACCCGGCCCACCCGCGTCCGACGCTCCGGCGCCCGGCCCACCGGCGTTCGACCACGACACGGTGCTCGCCGAGCTGCGGGCCGTCCGGCGGGCCGGCCCCGTCCGGCTGCGCGCGCTCGACCTCCCCCTGCTCGGCGCCCTCGCCGCCGCACCCGAAGCACGGCACCCGCGCACCGTCGAGGACCTGCTGCGCCGCGCGGTCGCCGAACTCGACACCGGCACCCTCCAGGAGGCCGCCCGGCACACCCTCGGCCTGGCCCCCGGCACCACCGACTCGCCGGCCGCCGACCGCCGCAAGCGCGCCGCCGCCGTCTACAACGTGAGTGTCGAACGCTTCCGCCGGCACCACGAACTCCTCGTCCTGGCCGCCGTCGCGGACGAGATCGGCCGGCTCGCGGAGGCGCCCGCCGGGCCGGACCGCCGGGTGGCCGCACCCGGGCCGGTCGAGGCGCCGGCCGCCGAACACCAGGTGCTGCACCTGCCGCTCCGGGGCCGGACCGTCGCGGTCCACCTGCACACCCACTCGGTCGACCTGCTCCGCGACGTGGACGTCGTCGTCTCCCCCAGCAACGTCTACCTGGCGCTCGCCGAGGCCTACAAGAACTCGGTGTCGGCCGTGCTGCGCCGGGCCTGCGCGGTGCGCGGCCCCACCGGCGACCTCATCGAGGACCGGATCTCCACCGAACTGCGCCAGTGGCTCGACCAGTACCGCAGCTTCGGCCGTCCGGTCCTCGCCTCGACGGTCGCCCCCACCGGGGCCGGCGCGCTCGAACGGCAGGGCCTCCGCCGGATCTACCACGCCGCCGTGGCCGTCCCCCGCCCCGGCACCAACGACTACGACGTCCAGCCCGCCGACGTCACCCGGTCCGTCACCCGCGCGCTCGCGCTCCTGGGCGAGGAGCACCGTGCCTTCGACCCGCCGCTGCGCTCGATCTGCTTCCCCCTCCTCGGCGCCGGCCGGGGCGGCCTGCCGCCCGAGACGAGCATCGCCGCGGTCTGGGCCGCCGTGGAGGCCGAACTCTCCCGCGGCGCCCCCTGGGAGATCCACCTCGTGGTCCGCGACGCGGCGCGGGCCCGCACGGTCACCCGCCATCTCCTCGCACCGCACACCGCCCCGCTCCGGCCGGCCGCCTCCTGACACCGGCCGCCGCCCCGGCCGGTCCGCCGGGGCGGGAGACCGGTAGGGCCGGACCTCCCGGCCCGGCGGGCCCGCCGGGAACCGATGTGGTCAGCCGCCGCTCTTGCGGCGGAAGTTGCGCTTGCCGCCGGCCGCGCCGTGGGCACCGTGGATCTTCGAGTCACCCGCCGGACCGCCGGAGGTGCCGTCGGTCTTGGCGCCGTGCTTGCGCTCCAGCGCGGCCAGAAAGCGGGCCTTGACATCATCCTGGGCCGGGGGCGCGGGGGCCTCGGCCGGCCGGCCCGCCTCCGGGTTCTCCGGGTTCTCGGCGCTCTCGGTCGACGCTGCGTCGCTGCTCATACATGACCTCCTGGATCGGGTGGAGCCGATCGACGGCCCCGGACACACCATCCCACGTCCGGGGACCCCCCGGCGGCCACCACCCGCCCCGCACCGGCGGAGCCGGCCCCCGCTCCGGCACCCGCTCCGACACCCGACACCCGGCACCCGGCACCCGGCACCCGGACGGCGCCGCACGGTGGCGTGGACCACCGCGGGCGGGCGGCACGGCTCGATCCGCTCCCGCCCCCCCCCCCCCACGCCCCGCCACCTCCCACCCCCACGGCCACCCCCGCCGACCGGGCACCCGTCACGACACCGGTCCGCCCCGCAGCACCACGCGCACCACCACGCGCACCACCCCCCGGGAGCCCCCGCACCGGCCCCGACGAACCGGACGCACCGTCAGAACCGCTCGTGGGCACGCCTACCGGGAGGATCCGGGCCGAGCGCGGCCACCGTATGCGAGAACGTCACGGAACGGCCTCCTGCCGGTTACACGGCGAACCCCGAGGACATGTCATCCTCCCGTTAACGCCACGTCAACACGCGTAGATCGCGGCCCGGCCCACCCGGGGCCCGCGGCCCGGCTCGCGTCGTCCGGGAAGGGACAGCCCCTCATGTCCGTTGCACAGATACGCAGATGGAAGGCGCTGGCGGCTGCCGCCACCGTCCTCGTCGGCCTCGCGCTCCCCGCGGTCGCCGCGCCCACCGCGAGCGCCGCCGCCGGCCCGTACGACAGCACGTACTACAAGAACGCGATCGGCAAGACCGGCGCCGGCCTCAAGGCCTCGCTGCACACCATCATCGGCACCGGCCAGACCAAGATCTCCTACGACGCGGTCTGGAACGCCCTCAAGGTGCTCGACCAGGACCCGAACAACACCGCCAACGTGATCCTGCTCTACAGCGGCACCTCGCGCGCCAAGTCCCTCAACGGCGGCAGCGTCGGCAACTGGAACCGCGAGCACGTGTGGGCCCAGTCCCACGGCAACTTCGGCACCTCGGCCGGCCCCGGCACCGACCTGCACCACCTGCGTGCCGCCGACGTCCAGGTCAACAGCACCCGCGGCAACAAGGACTTCGACAAGGGCGGCAGCGCGGTCGGCGGGGCACCCGGCAGCTACACCGACGCCGACTCCTTCGAGCCGCGCGACGCGGACAAGGGCGACGTCGCCCGCATGATCCTCTACATGGCCGTCCGCTACGAGGGCGGCGACTCCTGGCCCGACCTGGAGCCCAACGACTCGATCAACGGCAGCACCCGCTTCCACGGCCGGCTCTCCGTCCTGAAGCAGTGGAACGAGCAGGACCCGCCCAGCGACTTCGAGAAGCGCCGCAACCAGATCGTCTTCGACACCTACCAGAAGAACCGGAACCCGTTCGTCGACCACCCGGAATGGGTCGCGGCGATCTGGTAGACCACCCGCGCCGGGCCTCCGTCCTCCGGGCGGGGCCCGGCCGCGGTTCAGCGACGGGGGAGGCTCAGCCGGGCGGTGAGGCCGTCGGCGGGGTTGGCGCCGGCCGGAAGGTGCCGTGGTGCGCTTCGGTGGCGACGACGAGGGCCAGGCGAGACCGTTGCCGTGGCGGGCCGGGTCGGCGTCGGCCGCGCGGGCGTCCGGCGGGCACTATCAGCCACTCCCGGCGGCGTGCGCCCGGCTTCCGGCCGATCGGGCCCGAACGGGGTTGACGGCCAAATTGGTCTATGCCACTTTCTGATCGCGCGGCCCGCCACCTCCTCCCCCATGCTCCCCCGAGGTGACCCGGGCTCCCCTCCGCCGGTGCCGCGCACCGTCCCCCACCGCAGGAGAGGAACCCCCATGAAGAACGGAACGACCACCCCGCGCCCACGCGTCCGGGCGGCGCTCGCCGCCGCCGTCGCGGCCGGGCTCGGCGTCGGCGCACTGACCGCCCTGCCGGCGGCCGCGGCGGGCGACGCCGTCACGGTGCAGTACCGCAACGGCGGCAGTGGCGCCTCCCAGGCCGCGCCCTGGCTCAAGGTGGTCAACACCGGCTCCACGGCGGTCGCGTTGAGCCAGGTGAAGGTGCGCTACTACTTCAGGGCGGACAGCGCCCCGGCCGCCTACTCCTTCGCCTGCGACTGGGCCGTGAAGGGCTGCGCCAACGTGACCGGCACCTTCGGCACGATCGTCGAGCCGGGCGCGCCCGCCGACCGCTACCTGGAGATCGGCTTCACCGCGGGCGCCGGCTCGCTGGCCCCCGGCGCCGACAGCGGGGACCTCCAACTGCGCTTCCACCGCACCGGCTGGCTCCCGCTCGACCAGGGCGACGACTACTCCTTCGGGCCGGCCCAGACCGCGTACGCGAACTGGTCCAGGGTCACCGCGAGCGTGAACGGGGTCGCGGTGTGGGGCACCGCCCCCGTCGGCAACACTCCCGGACCGACCACGCCCCCCGTCGGCGCCGCGCTGTTCGACGACTTCGACTACACCGGCCACACCGACCCGGCGATCGGCGCGCACGGCTGGAACGTGCGCTCCGGCGGCGGCGGGCCCGGGGTCTCCGGCGCGACCTGGGCGCCCGAGAACGTCTCCTTCGCCAAGGAGGGCGGCAACTCGGTGATGACCCTGCGGACCACCACCGCAGGGACCGGCGAATCCACCCGGCAGACCGAGTTCCACAGCCGGGCGCAGAAGTTCAGGAACGGCACCTACGCGGCCCGGGTCCGCTTCGCCGACGCGCCGGTGAGCGGCCCGGACGGCGACCACCTGGTCCAGAGCTTCTTCGCGATCAACGACCTCAAGGCCCCGATGGCCGACGACTACGCCGAGTACGACTTCGAGTACCTGCCCAACGGCGGCTGGGGCGAGCCCGCCGACGTCTTCTACGCCACCTCCTGGGAGACCTACGGCCCCGACGGCGCCGACAACCGGCACACCGCGGTCCGGGCCGGCTACGCGGGCTGGCACGACCTCGTCCTGACCATCGACGACGAGGCCGTCGTCTACTACGTGGACGGCGCCGAGTTCGCCCGGCACGAGGCGCGCTTCCTCCCGGAGCGGCCCGTGGCGATCCACTTCAACCAGTGGCTGACCGACTTCGCCGGCCTGGCCTCGACGACCCCGCGCGCCTACGAGGAGAGCGTCGACTACGTCCTCCACGTCAGGGACCGGGTCCTGACCCCCGCCCAGGTCGGCGCCGCCGTCACCGCCTACCGGGCCGCCGGCACGACCTTCACCGACTCGGTCCCCGCCACCCCCTGACCCGCCGTCCGGCTGCCGGACGCGGTCGGGCCCGGGGCGGCGAACCGCCCCGGGCCCGTTCCGGCGGGATCAGACCGCCGAGGTGTACGCGGTGAAGAAGCGGCCCGGGACCGGAGAGCCCCCGCCGTTGAAGCAGATGGTGTAGAGGCTCACCGTCCCCGAGCTGCGGTTCCACGGCAGGGCCAGGCCGCACCAGTCGGGACCGGGCCCGAAGGCGGTGGCCTGCGCGGTGTCCGAGGGGACGCCCACGTTCGGGAGCGTGACGGTGTAGGGCACCGATCCGGCGAGCGTGTTGGCCGGGCCCGTCGAGTTGAAGTTGCCGCCGGGGGGCAGGCCGCCGTTGAACCACAGGTAGCCGAAGCGGTTCGGTGGGAACGCCGGCCCGTGGACCGCCCGCTTCAGGGAGTAGCTCAACGTCCACCGCGTGTCGTACGGGGCGTTCGCCGCGTTGAAGCAGGCGACCACGACCGTCTGGCCGGACGAGGCGGGTGCCCAGTCGGCCACCTTGCAGCGCGCGCCCTGGGCCGCGTCGACGGCGGTGACCTCGATGTTCCCGTCGTAGCCGGCCGAGCCCAGGCCGGGGAGCCAGGCCTTCCAGATGCCGGAGCCGCTACCGCCCCAGCTCACCGCGTTGGTCGCGCCGGTGGAGTTGTACTGGGTCAGCACCGCCCCGGTGGAGTTGGAGTAGACGTAGCCGTAGCCGCCGCCGGGCGGGGACGGCGTGCCGCTGCTGGTGGTGTAGAGCACGGTGAAGAGGGTGTTGGCGGGCGCCCCGCCGGGCCTGTAGCAGGCCACCGCGACGTCCTGGCCGGTGCCGGCCGAGCCCCAGCCCTTGATCTGGCACCAGTTGCCGGTCCGGCCGACGGCGGTGGCGTGGGCGATGCCGCCGGGGCCCGCGATCAGCGGGAAGTGCACGACGTAGGAACCGACGCCGGTCTGGTCGACCTTCACCGGGTTGGTGGCCGGCGAGGGCCAGTTGCCCCACTGCCGGGTGGTGTCCGGGACGTACCCGGGCGGCGGGGTCGGGTTGTCGAGGAACGCGAAGCCCCACCGGTCCGGCACGGCGGCGTGGGCCCGGCCGGCCGCCGGAAGGCTGGCGCCGACCAGCGCGGCCAGCACGGCGAGGACGAGCAGGACGGCGCGGACGGGTCTGAACGACGGTGCGACGGTGCCGACGTGCATGGGCGTACCCCCTGGGTGGTGAGGAGTGACGGGCGGCCTGCGCGGTGCTGCCTGCACTGCGGGCCCGTTCCCGGTCGCCGGGTCGGGCTGCGGCCGACGGGACGGCCGGCCCACGGGCGCGGCGGTACCCGGCCTCGGCCGGCAGTGTCGGGGGTCAGGCCCGACGGCGCTCACATCGTAGGGGGGGCGTCATCCGGCGGCACAGACCTCCGGCATGGGCCGCCGGGTGCGTTGTCGGCCGATCACGGGCCGGCCCCGGCAGTCCCTCCCGCACCCTCCGTCCCCGCGGCCCCACCGGCCCGCGCCGCGCGGCGCCCCGTGGCCGGCCGCCACCGGCACACCCGCCCGCGCCGTCCCCCCGCGCCCCACCACCACTCCGGCGTCCCGCGCCGGCGCGCCCGGCCCGGGCTCCCGGCCGTGGCCGGAAACGGACGGCCGCCGGGGCGCGACGGCAGCCGGTGCGCCCCGCCGCTCGGGCCACCGGCACACCGGAATCGGGGCCGTGGCGCGTTGTCGTCGGCGGCACGGCCGGCCCATTGACCGCGTCCCTCCCCGGACGGTTGGCTCGGTACCGGCCGACCGCCGGGGGGCGGGCCGCGCTCGCCCGCCGCAGCGGGCCGGACGCGGCGAGGCACGGACGAGGGAGGGACCTCACCATGACCGGCACACCCGGCACACCCGCCACACGCGGCACGGACCGAGCGGACCGCACGGGCGGGACGGCCCGCGGCGCACGCCCGCGCCGGCGGGCCGGCGCGGCCGCAGCCCTGCTCGCCGCCGTCCTCGCCGGCACCGCCACCGCCGCGCCCGCCCGGGCCGCGGCGCCGTGGGCGGCCGACACCGTCCGGCTCAGCACCGGCCCGGCCGGCGTCCAGCCCGACGGCGACTCCTGGCCCGACAGCCTCAGTGCCAACGGGCGCTACGCCGTCTTCGGCTCCTCCGCCACCAACATCGTCGCCGGCGACACCAACGGACAGTCCGACGTGTTCGTCCGCGACCTCGTCACCGGCCGCGCCGAGCGGGTCAGCCTCACCGCGGCCGGCACCGAGGCCGACGGCTCCGCCATGGACGGCTCCATCAGCGGCGACGGCCGCTACGTCGTCTTCGCCTCCACCGCCGCGCTCGTGCCCGGCGACACCAACGGCGCGGAGGACGTCTACGTCCGCGACCGTTTCGCCGGCCGCACCGAGCGGCTGTCCGTCGGTGACCCGGCCCGCGAGCAGCCCGGACTGAACTCCTACCTGCCGACGATCAGTTCGGACGGCCGGTACGTGGCCTTCGCCTCCAGCAGGACCGACCTCGTCCCCGGCGGCACCCCGGCGCTCGCCAACGTCTACGTCGCCGACCGGCGGACCGGCGCCGTCCGCCTGATCACCGTCGGCGCGGACGGCTCCCCGGCGGACCGCCCCTCCGCCGCGCCCGTGCTCAGCGCCGACGGCAGCACCGTCGGCTTCATCTCCAAGGCCACCAACCTGCTGCCGCCCGGCGCGGGCGGGCCGGTCGATCCCGACGCCGCCCGCGCGAACGCCCCGGTCGTGGCCGCGGACCGTGCCGACCACCACGTACCCGGCCGGCCCGCCCACGCCCCCGAGCGGGCCCCCCGCCGGGCCCGGGCCGACGGCCGGGCCTCCGGGGCGGGCACCGAGATCCTCAAGCCCCGTCTGTACCCCTTCTACGTCCACACCCTGGCCACCGGGAAGACCGTCGGAGGCAGCCTCGACGAGAACGGCGAGCTCAGCGGCTCCTCCACGGGCGCGCTCAGCCCCGACGGGCGTTTCGCCGCCTACTCCCAGCTCGTCCCCAACCGGCCGGGCGACAGCGGCTTCGACCGGCACTACGAGATCCGCGTCCGCGACCTGCGGACCGGCACCATCCGTCAGATCCCTCCCGGCCTCCCCGGCACCACCACGCTGGACGACTCCTTCGGCGCGGTGATCGCGTCGGGCAACCGCTGGGTGTACTTCACGTCCTACGCCGACAACCTGGTCGCCGGCGACACCAACGGCGGCGAGGACGTCTTCCGCCACGACCTGTGGACCGGGCGCACCGAGCGCGTCAGCGTCTCCGCCGACGGCGCCCAGAACCCCGGTCTCTCGTCCGGACCGGTCGTCGGTGCGCTCGGCACCACCGTGCTGTTCGCGTCCACCGACGGCACGCTCGTCCCCGGGGACACCAACGCGTTCGGTGACGCCTTCGCCCGCCGGCTGCCGCCGTCCTGACCGGCGGGAGCGGGCGCCCCCCGGCTCTCCCGGGCCCCCTCCCAGCCCCCCCTGGAAAGGATACCAAGCGGGCGGAGCAAGGGGCCGCGGCGGGGGGGGGGCCGGCGCACGCCCGGTGGCGGCCCGGCGCGGACCCC
>NZ_JBHXKE010000007.1:0-6044 GCF_042722765.1 Kitasatospora sp. NPDC058406 | reverse complement strand
ACCGGTCCTGACGGGGGGGAGCGGGCCCCGGCGGGATCGCCGGGGCCCGCTCCGTGCCCGGCAGGACAGGAGTCCGACGGGTCAGACGCTCGGGGCCGCGTCGGTGGGCGGCCGGTCGACGGCCGGGAGCGGCCCGGCGAGGTACACCGCCTGCGGGGCGAGGGCGGGGGCGGGCGCGGCCAGGGCTCCGGCGACGATCAGGCCGAGTCCGGCCAGGTGGAACGGGAGGGAGAGCAGGACGGGCGCGTTGATCGCCATGGCGAGCCCGAGTTCGTCGTAGAGGCTGTCCGTCGCGAAGGCCAGCACGACCGAGACGACGATCGGGCTCACCGCCATGACGAGGCAGCCGATCATCGCCAGGCGGGCGTTCCGCCCCCTGCGGCGCAGGAAGGTGCCGGCCACGACGGCTCCGGCCAGCGGGACGAGGACGTTGGCGGATCCGACGATCAAGCTGACCAGCCGGGCCGTCTCGTAGTCGGTCACAGCACTCCATCAGTGGTCGGAAACCGGTGGGTCGGCGAGCAGCACCTCTCGGAACGCGAAGATAGCGGTCCGGCAGGGCCGCGTACAGCCGGATTCACCGCACGCCCGGCCCTGCCGGGCCGCACCCCCGCGCTCACCCCGCCGGACGGCTGAGCAGACGCCCGTCCGCCGAGACGGCGAGGAGGCGGCCGGCGTGGGCGGCGAGGGCGACGGCTGGCGGGAACGAGCCCTCCGCCGGGACGAACGGGACACCCGGCCCGGCTGTCGGGGGGCGGGTGGCGAGGCCGGTCGGGGTGAGCGCGTGCAGGCGGCCGTTCAGCACCGCGAGGGCCGTGGCCCCGGCGGCGGGACCGAGCGGACGCCACGGCTCCTCGGGGGCGAGGGCGGGCCGGTGGTGCAGGGTGTCGTCGTGCGGGGTGACGGCGAACAGCGTGCCGTCGCAGACCGCGAGCGCCGCCGTCCCGCGCGGGACGTGACCGGCGGCGGCCCAGGGGGCCGGACCGGGGACGGGGTCGCGGGTGAGCAGCCGGTCGTCCTCGGTGACGGCCAGCAGGGCGAGCGGGACCGGGCCGGCGGCCTCGCGCGGGGCGGTGAGGCAGCGGATCGGGGCGACCGGTGCGGCGGCGGGCCCGGGGGCGCTGCCGGTCCGCGCCCCTGCGGCGGGCCCGGACACGGGCGGGCAGGGCGTCCAGGGGAGGTTCTGGTCGCCGGGCTCACGGTGGAGCAGGGTGGTGCCGTCCCCGGCGACGGCGAAGAGCAGTCCCTCGCACACGGCGAGGGCCCGCAGCCCCTCCGCCGGACCGACGGTGTGCCAGCGCGGTGCGGCGGCGCCGCCGAGGCGGTCGAGGACGTTGCGGGTGATCCGGTCGACCACCGGATCGCCCAGGGCCCGACCCCAGTTGATGGTGGCGGCGTTGAAGACGGTCCCCGCGCCGAGCCGGTGGACGCCCATGGTGGCCCAGCCACCCTGCCCGTGGGCACGCCAGTGCCGCAGGTCGGCGGTGGCGAGGACGGCGAAGGAGCGGGGGGTGCCGTCGCGGCCGGTGGCCCGCGGGACGCCGGCGGACCAGTCGAGTTCGGCGGCGTCGGTCTCGTAGCCGAGGGCGCCGCGCGCGAAGGTGTCGCCGTCGGCCAGACCGGTGCCGTCGAAGACCCAGTGGTCGGCGAAGCGGACGGTGTACGACTCGCGGCCGATGACCGCCATCCCGTCGCCCCAGGCGCCGGCGCCGTGGCGGAAGCTGACGCCGGTCATGGTGTTCTCCGGACGGTCGACCGGGGAGCTGGACCACTCGACGGTGGCACGGCGCGGGTCGGTGGCGGTGACCGGGTCGGCGGCGGCGTCCCGGTGGCAGACCAGGGTGCGGCCGCCGTCCTCCAGGCGGATCTGCCACCACGCCGTATTGGCCGCGAAGAAGGCCAGGTTGCCGCCCCGGCGGGCGAACTCCTCGACGGTGTCCCGCATTTCGGCGGACCAGTACTCGTCGTGCCCGTTGACGACCAACAGCCGGTAGGAGGAGAGGAGTTCGGCACCACCGGGCCGGTCGTGCAGGTCGAGTCCGGAGCAGTACTCGACCGGGTATCCGGCCCGGGGCAGCCAGTGGAGCAGCGGCTCCTCCCAGCGCTCGGGCGGCGGACCGCCGCCGGGCGCGTCGAGCGGGACCCGGGCGGCGCGGTCCGGCTGTTCGGCGTAGTAGAGGCCCCGGCCGGGCTGCCCGGCCCGGTGGTAGGCGCGCCAGGTGGCGAACGGGATCGAGACCAGGGTGCCGGAGACGGCGCCGGGCCGGGCGGCGCGCACCACGAACCAGACCTCGTGCTCGGCGTCCCGCTCGGGAGCGGGCTGCTCCGGGCGCTCGTCGTGGAAGCTCGCCCGGTAGAGCGAACTCGGCCAGCCGACGGGCACGGTGAGGTCGAAGAGCCGCCCGGTGACGGCCGTCTTGAGCCGGACCTCGCCGGTCACCGCGTCGGTGACGACGACCCGCCCGCGCAGCGGCCGGCCGCTCCGGCCGCCCTCGCCTCCGTCGCCCTCGTCGTCGCCGGGGGCGAGGTGGAAGCGGAGCCGCCCGCCCTGCACGCACGAGGTGCCCTCCGCGCGGGCGAGCGGCCTCGGGACCGGGCCCGCCGTCACGAGTCCGCGTCCCGGTACCCGGCGAGCAGCCCGGGCAGGTCGGCGAGCCGGGGCGGCCGGCCGGCGGCGGAGGCGACGACGACCTCCTCGATCGCCCGCAGATGGGCGTGGACGGCGTCCGGGGGCAGGTAGGCGGTGTCGGCGGTCAGGGTGACGGTGAGGGCCGTGTCGTCCCCGGTCAGGTGGAGGCAGTAGCGGCAGGCGACCCGCTCCTGGGTGGCCGGGAAGTCGAGGACGGTCCGCCGGCGGAGCGCGGCCAGCTCCTCCCCGGCCGGCAACGCCCCCTCGCGGAGCGGCCGTTCGACCAGTCGCATGTCGTTGAAGCAGCAGTAGGGGTGGACCTCGGTGCCGCGCTCGCGGGCGATCCCGGCGAGCAGGGCGTCCCACTCCACCGGGTCGTAGGCGGCTGCCCGGTAGCCGGCCAGCGCGGCCCGCCAGGCGGCCGGGAGCAGGTCGGTGAAGACGATCCGGCCGTCCGGGTCCGCCGGCAGGTCCAGGACGACCAGGGCGTCCTGGGAGAGCGTGCCGACGAGGTCGCGGTGGTCCCGGGCGGCCCGGTTCCCGGCGATGGGCAGGACGGCCGCGGCCGGGTGCCCCTGGTCGGCGGCGACCAGGACCGCCGAGGCGGCGAGCAGCACCGTGGAGCCGCTGACCAGGTGGGCGGCGGCCAGCGCGTCGACCGCCGGCGGAAGGGCCGCGGAGACCAGCCGGCCGGTCCAGAACCGGGGCGTGCGCGGCTCGGCGACCGGCTCGGCGAACATGGTCGGCGGTACCCGGCGCAGGTCCGCCTCCCAGCGGGCCAGCGCGGCGGCGCCCCGGCGCCGGCCGGCCGGTCCGTGCTGCTCGTGCGCGAGGTCGAACGGGGTGTCGGCGCAGAGCCGGCCCGCGGAGCCGCGCCGGACCAGCAACCGCAGGTCCCGCAGCAGCACCTCGGCGCCGTGGCCGTCGGAGGCCAGGTGGCAGAGGGCCAGCACGGCGTGGGTAATCCGGCCGCCGCTGCGGACCGCGCCGATCCGGACCGGCCACTCCTGCGTGTAGTCGAACCGCCGCCCGGCGAGCACGGCGAGCAGGTCCTCGGCGGCCTGCCCGGCTCGGGCCGGATCGGGCTCGTCGTGGACGGTCACGCCGATCTCGCCGCCGGCGAGGAGGTGCTGGCGCGGTTCGCCGACCTCGTCCAGGACGAGTCGGGTGCGGAGCGCCTCGTGCCGGGTGAGCAGCGCGGCGACGGCCTCCGCGAACCGCGGCACGTCGACGGGGGCTCCCCGGTCGGCGAGCGGGAGCACCCGGCCCAGGTTGAAGTAGTGGTCGTTGGGCACGGTGCGGCCGATGGCGTGCCAGATGGCGCGCTGGCCCCAGGTGAGCGGGGCGAGGCCGGTGCGGGTGCCGGTGAAGGCGACGGTGAGGTCGCCCGGCCCGGCCGGGGGCGGGTCGGTCACGGCCGGCCCGCCCACGTCCACGGCCGGCCCGGCTTCGGCGGGTCCGCTCATCCGGTGGGCTCCACCCCGAGTCGGCGGAGGCGTTCGGCCAGGCCGTCCAGGCCCTCCGCGTGGAGCGCCGGGTCACCGAGGTCGATCAGCACCTCGTACTCCTCCTCCAGGCCGTCGGCGAGGCGCAGCAGTGCCAGCGAGGAGACCCCGAGGGCTGTCAACGAGGCTTCGGAGGCGAGGAGTTCGTCCTGTCCGAGCTGCCCGTCGGTGGCGTCGGAGAGCAACGCGGCGAGGCGGCGACGCAGGGCGTCGGCGGGGGCGGGCGCGGCGGCGTTCACCGGGCGGCCCCGCCGGTGGCGGCCGCCTGCTCGGCGAGGCGGCGGCGCAGGCTGAGCGGGCGGATGTCCGGCCAGACCCGGTCGACGTGGGCGGCGCACTCCTCCTCCGTCCCGACGAACCCCTCGGCACGCCAGCCGGCGGGCAGCGGGGCGCCGGACGGCCAGAGGGCGTGCTGCTCCTCGTCGTTGACGACCACCTGGTACGCGGTTGCGGTGCTCACGGGCTACTCCTTGCGAAGGTCGGCGACGGCGGCGACGACGCCGCGCACGGTCGGGGTGTCGAAGAAGACGTCCAGCGGGACGGTGACGCCGAGCTGTCGGCGGATCCGGGCGGCGATGGACGTCATCAGCAGCGAGTGGCCGCCGAGGTCGAAGAAGTCCTCGTCCGGCCCGAGGTCGTCCAGCCGCAGCACCTCGCGCCAGATGGCGAGCACGGCGGCGGTGGTGTCGTCGGGCTCGTCCGGCCCGGTGGCCGGGGCGGTCGCCGGGGCGGTCGCCGGGGCGGCCGGCTCCGGCCGGACGGTGACCGGTTCGGGCAGGGCCGCGCGGTCCAGCTTGCCGTTCGGGGTGAGCGGGAACGCGGCGAGCACGACGTAGGCGCTCGGCAGGACGGCGGCGGGCAGCGTGGCGGCGAGGTGGGCGCGCAGTTCGTCCGGCCCGGGCGGAGGACCGGCGGGACCGGCGGGACCGGCGGGACCGGCGGGACCGGCGGGGACGACGTAGGCGGCGAGCCTGCGGTCACCGTCGGGGCCGTACAGGGTGGCGGCGGCCCGGGCCACGGCCGGGTGTTCGGCCAGCCTGGCCTCGATCTCGCCGAGTTCGATCCGGTGGCCGCGCAGCTTGACCTGCGTGTCGGCGCGGCCGACGTACTCCAGGGCGCCGCCGGGGTGCAGCCGGACGAGGTCGCCGGTGCGGTAGAGCCGGGCGCCGGGCGGCCCGTACGGGTCGGGGAGGAAGCGGGTGGCGGTGAGGCCGGGGCGGCCCCGGTAGCCGTGGGCGACGCCCGCACCGCCGAGGTACAGCTCGCCCGCCAGCCCGGAGGGGACGGGGTGCAGGCGTTCGTCCAGGACGTGGGCGCGGGTGTTGGCGAGCGGCTCGCCGATGCTGACCCGGCCGTCGGTCTCGACGGGTTCGGCGAGGGTGGACCAGACGGTGGTCTCGGTGGGGCCGTAGACGTTGACCAGCCGGGCGGTGGCGGCGGCCAGTTCGGCCGCGAGCGGGGCGGGCAGCGCCTCGCCGCCGGTGAGCGCGGTCAGACCGGGCGCCGCACCCCGGAGGCCGGCGTCGAGCAGGACCCGCCAGCCGCTGGGGGTGGCCTGGACGTGGCTGATCCGCTCGCGCCCGATCAGCCGGAGCAGCGCGGGCCCGTCCCGGTGGGCGCCCTCGGGGGCGAGGACGACCCGGCCGCCGGTGGTCAGCGGGAGCAGCAGCTCGACGGTGGAGATGTCGAAGGAGAGCGAGGTGAGCCCGAGCCAGCGGTCCTCCGGGCGGCTGCCGAGCCGGTCGCGCAGGGCGGCGAGCAGGTTGGCGAGCGCGCCGTGCGGCACCTCGACGCCCTTGGGGGTGCCGGTGGAGCCGGAGGTGTAGAGGACGTAGGCGGGGTGGGCGGGTGAGGGGGCCCCGGGCCGAGCGGGGCCCCCACACCGGCCCGGGGCGCCCCGCCGGGCGGGG